>CAZFLU010000081.1:0-5138 GCA_964519195.1 uncultured Planctomycetia bacterium
ATGGCAAACATTATTATTATAGGCGCCCAGTGGGGGGATGAAGGTAAAGGAAAGGTCATTGACATACTTGCGAAAGATTTTAATTATATCGCGAGATATCAGGGCGGAAACAATGCCGGTCACACGGTAGTAATAGGCGAGGATAAATTTATCCTGCACCTGATACCTTCCGGAATACTTCATAAAAATAAAATTTGCATTATAGGTAACGGCGTAGTAGTGGACCCCAAGGCTCTTATAGAAGAAATATGTATCCTGGGATCCAAAGGCATAAGCGTTGATGGCAGGCTTTTTATAAGCGAGAACGCGCATGTTATTTTTCCTTACCATAAGAAACTTGACAGCCTTAAAGAAATACAAAAGGGTAAGACAAAGATCGGGACGACCAAAAGAGGCATAGGCCCGTGTTACGCGGACAAGGTTTCACGCTCCGGGATACGCATGGTAGACCTTCTGAACGACAGGATCTTTGCGGAAAAGCTGAAAGAGAATATAGACGATAAAAATAAGGTCTTAAAAGTGCTTTACGATTTTGAGGGCTTTTCTTTCGATAAAATATACGAAGAATATAAAAATTACAGGGAAAAAATAAAAAAATATATAAAAAATACGACACTTATCCTTAATGAAGCCGTTACGAAAAGAAAACCCATCCTTTTTGAGGGCGCGCAGGGCACGATGCTTGACGTGGATTTCGGGACATATCCGTTCGTTACTTCCTCAAGCGCTACTGCCGGAGGAGCTTTGATAGGTACGGGCGTAGGCCCCACCAGGATAAGCAAGATAATAGGTGTTGTGAAAGCTTACACGACAAGAGTGGGAGAGGGTCCGTTCCCCACTGAATTTTCAAAGAACATGCTGGAGCGGATACAGGCTAAAGGCGGTGAATTCGGCGCGACTACGGGTAGGCCCAGGCGGTGCGGCTGGTTTGATTCATGCGTTGTAAAACATTCTATCATTGTTAACGGAATAAGCGAAATAGCCGTAACGAAGCTCGATGTGCTAGATGAGCTTGAAAAGATAAAGATATGCGTGGGTTATAAATACAATGGAAAAACGTACGATCATTTTACAAGCGATATTGAAGTGCTGAATAATTGTCAGCCTATTTATGAAGAGATGGATGGCTGGCTTGAAGACACGACCGGTGTTACTTTTTTCAGGAACTTACCTAAGAACGCTAAAAATTACCTGAAAAAAATACAGAAAATTCTAAAAACAAAGATCGTACTTATTTCAGTCGGTTCCGATAGAAAACAAACCATAACGATCGAGTAAAGAAAAAGAAAAGGAGCGGAAAAAAATGTTACTTCTCGCACCAATAGGTTCTGTAATAGCGCTTTTGTTCGCGGGGTATCTTGTATATAAGATAATGAAAGAGTCCCCGGGCGATGAGAGCATGCAGGGTATTCAGAGAGCTATTCAGGAAGGCGCCTCTTCATATATAAGAAGGCAATATAAAGTTATTGCTATTTTCTTCGCGGTTCTTTTTGTTCTTCTTTTTATTCTTTCGCAGAGAGGGTACTTGCCGATATTTGTTCCCTTCGCGTTTTTGACAGGCGGTTTTTTTAGCGGCCTTGCGGGATTTGTGGGTATGAAAGTCGCCACGCAGGCAAACGCGAGAACCGCTAACGCTGCTAAAGAAAGTCTTAATAAAGGGCTTCGCGTCGCGTTCTCAAGCGGAACGGTCATGGGCCTTACCGTAGTTGGACTTGGCCTTCTTGACCTTTCAATATGGTATTATGTTCTTGATTATTATTATACTCATGTAAATGTCGTAACAAATGCAGGGCTCAAGATCCAATATATAACAAGCACAATGCTTACTTTTGAGATGGGCGCCAGCATGATGGCTCTTTTTGCAAGGGTAGGCGGCGGAATATATACAAAAGCAGCGGATGTAGGGGCTGACCTTGTAGGAAAAGTAGAAGCCGGCATACCTGAAGACGACCCGAGGAATCCCGCTGTCATAGCTGATAACGTCGGAGATAACGTTGGCGACGTTGCCGGCATGGGCGCGGACCTTTATGAATCTTATGTGGGTTCTATAGTCGCTACAATGGTGCTTGCTGTTGCCGGAGGCTTTGGGGTACAAGGCGTTATGATACCGCTCATCATGGCTTCTGTTGGCGTCATGGCAAGTATAGTAGGTACTTTTTTTGTTAAAACGAGAGAAAAAGCTGACCAGGGAGAGCTTCTTTTTGCTTTAAGGCGCGGGATATTCATGAGCGCCGCGCTAATTGCCTTTGCTTCATTTTTTATAATAAAACATCTTCTTCCCGATAACATGGGCGTTTATTGGTGTATCATAATAGGGCTCGGAGCAGGAATTATTATCGGACTTTCGACAGAATATTTCACTTCTGACAGGTATGCGCCTACGCGCTCGATCGCTGATGCGTCTATTACAGGAGGCGCCACTGTTATAATAAGAGGGCTTTCAGTGGGGATGCTTTCTACAGCCATTCCTGTTCTTACTGTAGCCCTGGCCACTATCTTGAGTTATTATTTTGCAGGCCGGAACGCAGAAGCTGCTTACAGATTTAGCGCCGGACTATACGGTGTTGGTATCGCCGCAGTCGGCATGCTAAGCACGCTTGGCATAACATTGGCAACAGATGCTTACGGCCCTGTGGCGGACAACGCAGGCGGCATAGCTGAGATGTCAAAACAGCCGCCCATAGTCAGAGAAAGGACAGACGCGCTTGATTCTCTTGGGAACACAACAGCAGCTACCGGGAAGGGGTTCGCGATCGGAAGCGCCGCCCTTACAGCGCTCGCTTTAATAGCTGCTTACAGGGACGAGATACATATCTTAGGTAAAGATATAACCGTGACGCTTCTTGATCCAAAAGTAATAGCCGGTCTTTTTATAGGCGCGATGCTTCCGTTTTTGTTCTCATCTCTTACCATGAAGGCCGTCGGCAGAGCCGCGCAAAGCATAGTAGAAGAAGTAAGGCGTCAGTTCAGGGAGATCAAGGGTATCATGGCAGGAACAGAAAAACCTGACTACGCTGCCTGTGTAGCTATTTGCACAACCGCGGCTCAAAAAGAAATGATATTGCCCAGCATTCTTGCTTTCGCAAGCCCCGTTCTTGTAGGGCTCTTTCTGGGAGTAGAAGCTGTTATAGGGCTTCTCGCGGGAGGCTTAGCCAGCGGATTTGTTATGGCGATATTCATGGCAAACGCAGGTGGGGCCTGGGATAATGCTAAAAAATATGTTGAAAAAGGAGCTCACGGGGGCAAGGGTTCGCCCGCTCACAAGGTGCTCGTTGTTGGGGACACTGTTGGCGATCCTTTTAAGGACACCTCCGGGCCAAGCCTTAACATACTCATAAAACTTATGTCAATGGTATCGGTTGTGTTCGCGTCTTTTATACTCGCGAATTCTTTTATAAAGTAGATCGGTTGTTACGCAGTTCTCTTGACTTGAAAATAGAGAAGTGCTATATTGTTTGAATAGCCTTACATTACATAATAATAAGCTTTAATCAGGAGGATTTTATGAGAAAATTAGTCGTATTCTTAATGGTTGCCGCGCTTGTTGCGACAACGGGTTGCGCCATAAACATTTACAAAAAAAGCCCCGCTGACAAAGCGAAAATAGAACAACTTTCCGGAGAAGTGGACCGCCTTAACGCTTTGCGCGCGCAGGAAAAAAACGATTTTGAGGAAATGAAACGTGAGCTCGCAAAACAGCTTCGCGGAAGCAATGTAGGGCTTGACATAGGCGAAAGGGGCCTTGTAATAACGCTTGCTGATAATATAATTTTTGACTCGGGAAAGGCGCAGGTTAAAGAAGAAGCTTATGAGGTGCTTGATAAAATAATAGTTGTCATAAAAGAAAAAGCTCCTGATAAGAATATAGGCATTGAAGGCCACACTGATAATGTGCCGATAAAATATTCCGGATGGAAATCCAACAGGGAACTTTCGACCGCGAGAGCTAATAACGTTTATCATTACCTTGTTTCTAACGGACTTGATCCGGCCAGGCTTACAACAATGGGTTACGGCGAATTCAGGCCGGTTGACACGAATGACACGGCTGTTGGCAGGGCTAAAAATCGCCGGGTTGAGATCGTAATACTTCCACAGTACCCTAAAAAGGATATTGAAGAAATAGAAGAGCAGAACTGGGCAGTAAAATAACGCAAAATGCGTATAGACGAAAAGAAACTGCCTGAACATATCGCCATTATAATGGATGGAAACGGAAGATGGGCTCGCAAAAGGCGCCTTCCGAACATTGTTGGCCATCGAAAAGGCATATCCAGCGTAGAAGAAATAATAAAAGCCTCAAGCGACATCGGCATAAAAGCGCTTACGCTTTACGCTTTCAGCACGGAGAACTGGAAAAGACCAAAAAGAGAAGTAGGCGCCCTGATGAGGCTGCTTGAGAATTATCTTGATAAAGAAACAGAGCGCCTTGTAAAAGAAAATGTCAAGCTCCGAGCGCTGGGAAGAATAAACGGCCTGCCGACACCCATACAGAACAAAATAAAAATAGCGGAAAAAAGGACCGAGAAGAACACGGGCCTGCTTTTAAATCTTGCCTTAAATTACGGAAGCCGCACAGAGATCGTTGACGCCTGCCGGGCAATATCCGGAAAAGTAAAAGAAAATAGTCTAAAGATAAAAGATATTGACGAGAAGCTTTTCTCAAAGCACCTTTACACGACCGGTATCCCGGACCCCGATCTATTGATACGGACAAGCGGCGAGATGCGCATCAGTAATTTTCTTTTATGGCAGATGTCTTACGCGGAAATTTATGTAACAGATACTCTCTGGCCCGATTTCAAGAGAAAAGACCTTGAGAAGGCAATAGAAGACTTCGTTTCAAGGGAAAGGCGATATGGCGGATAGTCTTTTAAAACGCATAGTAACCTCTGTTCTGGTAGCCGGAGCGGCTCTCGCGACCATTTTTTTTCTGCCGGGATGGGCGTTCTGCGTATTAACGTCGATTTTTATAGGGATATCGCTCTATGAATTTTTCTCGATCGTTGAGAGTAAAGGCATATTTGTCTATAAATACTTTGGCATAATACTCGGAATAGTCATACCCATCGTGACATTCTGGCATCATGGAGGGACAGGGTACATAAACCTTGAACCGTTCTTGATAGTTATTGCCT
>CAZFLU010000082.1:0-5124 GCA_964519195.1 uncultured Planctomycetia bacterium
CCGAATTTATCGTACGAGCTTTAGCAAAACACGTTCACTGGTGGGTAACAATAAATGAGCCTACTATCTATATAACGCATGCCTATATGTTCGGGGTGTGGCCTCCTCAAGAAAAATCATACTTAAAAGCAAGAAAAGTAGCGAATAATTTATTTAGAGGACACATTAAGGCATACCATCTCATACATGACATCTATAGAGAGATAGGTCTTAATCGACCATCTGTAGGCATTGCCCAATACACACAGGTCTATGTGCCTGCTACCGGCGCGTTAAAGGATCGCTTTGCGTGTTATTTGCGTAATAAACATTATAACTTTGGGCTTCTTGATAAAATAATGCGTTACAAAACAATGGACTTTATAGGGTTAAATTATTATACAAGACAACTTGTTGAAGTTAAAAAGTGGGGAATGGGCAATGCTCTTACGGGCGTGGGCGAAAGCAAGTACGGGCCTGATAAGAAAAATTCTCTTGGGTGGGATATATATCCCGAAGGTTTATATGAAATACTTCTAGATGCTCGTAAATATGATCTTCCCATCATAATAACAGAAAATGGCATATGTACATCTAATGATAATCAGAGATGGGAATATATAAATAGTCATTTAAAAAGTGTCCATCGCGCCATGGAACATGGCGTAAACGTCATAGGATACATGTATTGGTCACTCATTGATAACTTTGAATGGCACAGGGGTTTCGGCCCCAGATTCGGGCTCATATACGTTGACTATAAAACCTACGAAAGAATTCCTAAAGAAAGCGCCTTTAAGCTCGCTGGAGTTTACAAAAAAGGTATTGGAACAATAGGATAGATCGTGCAAGTAAAAGAAAGCAGAATATTCATAGGCAGATTCGCTCATAGGGCTGACCTTCTGGCGTCTTTAACAGAATTTTGTGAAAAAGAAAATATAAAGTTCTACCCTGAAACCGGCCTGAAGTTGTGGTAAATACAGAAAACTGCTATGAAAACTAAAAAAATAAAAATAGCTGTTATTGCTCCACCATGGATACCGGTGCCTCCTCCGCGTTATGGAGGCATTGAGCTTGTTGTTTACAACCTTGTGGAAAGCCTGACATCTTTGGGGCACGAAGTTATTCTTTTTGCGCCAAAGGGCTCAAATGTTTCATGCGGGCTTTTTCCTTATTTAGAAGAGAATGAGTTTGATTTCGGACTGACTTCCTCTCTTCAGGAAAAAGTACTTGTAGGCGAACTGGCCGGGAAATACGCTCACGCCATGGCAGCTTATGAAAAAGCCGACATAATACACAATCACATGCTATCGCCCTTACCTCGAAATATCAATATCCCTGTTATTCATACGCTCCACGGGCCGGCAAACGAGGCGACAATAAAAAAATGCGCCGAGTTTTCGGAACATCCAAACAACTATTTTGTCGCGATATCAAATAAGCAAAAAGAAAATTATATTACTTTAAACAGTAATATCAATTTTATAGGCTCGGTCCATAATTCGATAAACGTGAGATCCCTCGAATGGAGCGCTGACAAAGAAGACTTCTTCCTTTTTGTGGGGCGGGTAAATTGGGAAAAGGGGCTTGAGATGGCCATACGAGTGGCTAAAAAAGCGAATATCAACCTGGTAATGGCGATTAAAATGAGTGAAGATTTTGAGAAAGAATTTTTCAGGCAGGAAATAAAACCCCTGATAGATACATATCCGAAAGGCGTGCTCCTTAAGCTTCATGAGGACCTGCCGAGAGATATGATCCTGGATCTTTATAAACGCGCTAAATGCACGCTTTTTACAAGCCAGTGGGAAGAGCCTTTTGGGCTTGTCATGATAGAGTCCATGGCATGCGGAACGCCTGTTATCGGGCTAAGACGCGGGGCAGTGCCGGAAGTAATAGCGGATGGAAAAACAGGTTTTGTAGTTGATTCTGAAGATGAAATGGCGCAGGCAATAAAAAAGATAGATAAAATAAAGCCTCAAGATTGCCGTAAGCACATTGAAGAAAACTATTCCAGAGAAAAAATGGCCGAGAACTACGCTGCAGTCTACGAAAAAGTCCTTTAATTTATAAAATAAAAACTTGACAAATTTTTGGTTGATTTACACGTAAAATAAGCAGCATTTAAACAAATTATAAGTAGTAATTTATATTAAAAAATACATTTTTGAAAAGCATACTATTGACAGTTATCTCACCATATGATATACTTATTTTGGTCGTAATTTAGACCATTTTAGGAGGTGTTGAATATGACTTCTTTAACTGTGAGTGAGGCAAAAACTCATCTTCCGGAACTTATCCGCAAAGCAGACAAGGGCTACCAGGCATTTATCATCACTAAGAACGGTCTCCCAAAAGCCGTTCTTATGAGCTATGATGAGCTTGAAGGGCTTCTTGAGACTATTGATATAAGTAGAGACAAAAAACTAGTCGGAAGCCTCAGGAAATCCTTAAAAGAAGCGGATCTTGGTAAGGTTGTAGCATTTTCAAAAATTAAAAAGCCGTGACACGAAAAAAGCTTTACCATATCATTTTTACAAGAACTGCCAGTAAAGACTACAAATCGATAAAAGACGCTAAGCTTCTAAAACGGATAAACACTATTTTAGACGATCTTAAAACTAACCCCTTATTAGGAAAGCCTCTTCATGGCGAATTCGTGGATTGCAGATCGATAAAAACGTTTAGTTTTCGATTAATTTATAAAGTAGAAAAACAAAATGTTCTTATAACTATTCTACGCATACAACACCGCAAGGAATCTTACAGATAGCAGAAATCGATGCAAGCGCAACTACATGTTTTAATTCCTCTGATTTTCCAAGATTTAATATATCCTAACGAGTCACGAGATCCGATTCTGAAACAGTCGAAAAGCTACATTTTCCCCTTGACAAAATGATACTATCATAGTATCATTTAACAATATCTAATACCAATAAAAATCAAAAATAAGGAGCGCTTAATGGAAAATAAAATGTTCTGCTTTCAGTGCGAAGAAGCAATAAATGGGAAGGGTTGTACAATTGAAGGGGTGTGCGGTAAAAATCACACTGTAGCAACTCTTCAGGATCTATTGATTTATACATTAAAAGGAATTTCAGTTTATGCGGTAAAAGCCCGTGAATTTGGTGTAAACAACGAACGTGTAAATCGTTTTATAGCAGAGGCTTTGTTTTCAGCGCTTACAAATGTGAACTTTGACGCTGATAGATTTGAAGCATTGATCAAGGAGGCTTTTAAAGTACGAAACATTATTAAATCAGAATTTCTTTCGGCATAAAGGAGCTTCTTGTGTATGGGCTTAAAGGGATATCCGCTTATGCCGATCATGCTTATATACTAAAGGGTAAAGATGAAAGTATTTTAATATTCTTACAAGAGGCGCTTGTTGCAACACTTGATAAAAACTTAACAGCTGATGAATTAACAGCGCTTGTATTAAAAGCCGGGCAAAACGCCGTAAAGGCTATGGAATTATTAGATAAGGCTAATACAGGTGCTTATGGCTCGCCTGAGATCACAGAGATTTCAACAGGTACAATGGTGGAATGCTACCTGCAAATGCTTACCTAGGACTAAAAAAATATAAACACCTTGTAGGTAACTATGGCACTTCTTGGTATAACCAGCAAAAGGAATTTGAAGAATTTAACGGTGCTATCCTTATGACTACAAATTGTCTGCAAAGACCCAAGGTATCCTATAAGGATAGAATATTTACAACTGGGCTCGTAGGCTGGCCCGGTGTAACGCATATTCCTGAAAGAACTGATGATAATCCTAAGGATTTTTCAGCTGTTATTGAAAAAGCTCTTGTTTTAGGAGGCCTTGAAGAAAAAGAAGGTAAAAAAATACCCATAGGTTTTGCGCACAAAGCAACCCTGGCTGTAGCCGATAAAATAGTAGAGGCTGTCAAAACAGGAGCTATAAAAAGATTTGTCGTTATGGCGGGCTGCGACGGCAGACGAAAAGAGAGGGCATATTTTACAGAACTTGCTGAAAAATTGCCTGAAAACACTGTTATACTTACGGCAGGATGCGCTAAATACCGCTATAACATGCTGGATCTTGGCAATATCGGAGGTATCCCGCGCGTGACAGATGCCGGCCAGTGCAATGACTCTTATTCCCTGGTTGTCATCGCTAAGAAGCTGGCTGAAGTCTTTGGTGTAAAAGATATAAATGAACTGCCTATTTCTTACGATATCGCCTGGTATGAACAAAAGGCTGTTTGCGTACTTTTGGCGCTTCTATCGCTGGGTATAAAAGGCATAAGGCTTGGGCCAAGCCTACCCGCGTTTATCTCGCCGAATGTGCTTAAGCTTCTTGTTGAGAAATTTAACATAAAACCTATCACAACAGCGGAAAACGATCTGGAAGATGTGCTGGGTCAAAGCAAAAACGTTAGCGAACTGCAAGAAGTTGCTTCTTAGGAAAAGGCCGCCAAAATCAGTGCCAAGACATTCTACATAATATAACAACGTTAGAAATTAGAAAAGTTACATTCCTGTGACATATTGCGTAATATATTATGTTATATTGATCATATGTTACCTAACATAAAGATAAATAAAATATTATTAAAAGCAATAACGCTTATATTGCTGCATACCTTTTTTCTATCAAATTTAGCTTGGGCAAACCCTGATTTCTTAAATAGATCAAAAACTACCCTTGCGGCATATACAAACCTATCTGACCCTGAATTCAGAGAAAAAATTAAAATCGCGGAATTTCTTCTCTCTGAAGAAGCAGTAGATAAATACATAAGAACGCAAATAGAAAACGAAAAGAAAATACTAGGAAAAAATTGGGAAACCCACCGAACAGAGCTGATAGATATTAACGATTCGAGAGTCCGGGGAAGAATTAAATACAACGTAAAAGGGCTGGAATCAGTAATGCTTGTCAGAGTTGCCGGCCTCCTTTCTAGCACGGGCCAATTCGCGCACGTAGGGTTAAGAGGTGAGCATTATAATGGACTACCTGTTTTTTATATAGATAGCACGCTTACAAATACTCCTGATAAAGCCATACAAAGACATGAAATCGATGAAATACTGCAATGGGAAAACTTACGCGTTAACATCCTACATATTCCTACGCGCGCAGGAATGCGTGGCTGGATTGAAGAATATA
>CAZFLU010000083.1:0-5117 GCA_964519195.1 uncultured Planctomycetia bacterium
GTTCCCTTGTTTTCGCGGACAACTTTTAATTGATAAAGATTAGCTCCGGCTATCCTGGCTTCCGCGGTTGCGGTAGAGGCAAGCATGACAGGCGTGTCTTTTCTTGTATAAAAATCGCGTTTCCCGCAACAATCTCCCACCGCAAAAATATCAGGATCTGTGGTGCGCATATATTCATCTACCCATATACCATTACCTTTTCCTAGATCTAGGCCTGCTTCTTTAGCAAGGATCGTGTTTGGAAATGCGCCTATGCCTAATATGGCGCCATCGATTTCTATTTCTTCTCCATTAGCGAACAAGGCTTTTTCGACTTTGTCATCCCCTAAAAATTCAATTACTTTACTATTTGTTAAAAGATTTACTCCTCTGGATTTCAATTTATCTTCGGCAAGAAGAGAAAACTCTTCATCAAAAGAATTTTGAAGAACATAAGGTAACACTTCTGCAAGATAAACATTAATACTATCTATTTTTGATATCTCATCGGCAAATTCAACACCTATAAAGCCACCTCCCAAAACTAATATTTTTTTTGTCTTTTTTAGCTTAGTTATGGCGTCTTTCAGGTAATTCATATCTTTATACACAGGGAAAATACCTTTTTTCTCAATACCTGATATGGAAGGCTTAATAGGTATAGAACCTATAGCAAGGACCAGCTTTTCATATCCATATTCTTCCCCGCTCTTAGATTTTACTTTTTTCCCTCCACGCTCTATTTTTACGGCTTCATCAGTAATAACATCTATGTTATTTTTTAAAAGACCTTCCAGACTTAATCTATTATCGTCAGGGTTTCTCAGACTCCGGAACATATATGGAATACCGCAAGGTATGCATCCATTTTCTATGTTTTTAAGAACAGTTATTTTTTTGTTCATATAATATTTTCTTGCTGTTAAAGCGGCTACGATCCCGGCCGGGCCTGCGCCAAGTATGAGAATATCTGTTTTTTTTGTCATTTACCTGCTTCTCCTCCTATTTTTCTTATTTTGTTAAAAAGTTTTTTAAAATGTCTCTCGTATCCCGGAAAGGCCTTTACTATTGGCTCTCCTTTTGAATACGCTGCCGCGATTTCTTTTTTAAAAGGGATGCGCATGAGAATGGGTATTTCTTCTTTTTTACAGTATTCATCGGTTTTTTTATTTCCAAGGTCGGAACGGTTTATAACCACTCCGAAAGGCACTTTAAGTTTTCGCAATACTTCTACGGCAAGCACGAGGTCATTAAGGCCGAAAGGGGTAGGTTCTGTGGCGAGAATACAAAAATCGCTTTCCTTAACTGTTTCCACAACGGGGCATGATGTTCCCGGAGGCGCGTCTATGATAACCGTGCGCGTCGGGTTTATGTAAGATTTTATTTTCCGTATAACAGGCGGCGCCATTGCCTCTCCTATATTAAGTCGGCCGTGCGCAAATTGTAAAGAATTCGTCTCGCCTATCTCCACTTCTCCTATTTCTTTATTAATTTCCCGGATGGCGTTTTCAGGACAGAAATATGAACAGCTGCCGCATCCGTGGTAAAGGTTCTGGAAAACTAAAACGTTCCCTTTTTTTATGCCCGTTCCGTTTATCACGGCTATCGCATTATATGCGCATACTTCTTTGCATTTTCCGCAGAAAGTGCATTTTTTCTCGTCTATTTGGGGAACAGGTATAAAAACTTTTTCTTTTTTCTTTATAGAAGGTTTTAGGAATATGTGGGCGTTTGGCTCTTCGGCGTCGCAATCCAAAAATTGAACGTTCTTTTTGATAGAAAGGGCAAGATTTACCGCAACCGTTGTTTTGCCGGTACCGCCTTTTCCGCTTGCTACTGAAATTATCATTTTAAGCGCCTGTTTTGTGAATTATAACAACTTTCTGGAATCTGGTAATATGATTTCTTGTTTCAAATTTTTTCTTTTTAAAATATGCTTCCATGTCTTCAACGGTAAATTCTGATACCTGGTGTTTTCTGCCGTCTCTGGCGTGTATTTTATCAAGAACTTCAAGGCCCTCTTCGCTGAAATCGCTTAATACTATTTTACCTTCGGCTTTTAAAATTCGATCAAGTTCTCTCATTACTTTAAACGGTCTTTTAAAATGGTGAATAGCGTTTATTGAAAAAATAATGTCAAAACTGTTATTTGTAAAATTCATTTTTTCAGCATTTTCTGATATGAATTGGGTTTTTTTCTCAAGCCCGAAATATTTAAAGTTTAATTTTGCGAAGCGTTGTTCGTCTTCTGATATATCTACTGTTGTAAACCTGTGCCCTTCCCTGGCCAAGGAAAGCGCAAAATACCCCTTCCCGGTGCCTATTTCCAGTATTTCACCCCAAATGGGTTCGGCTTTATTAAGGATTACCCTGATCTCATTGTCAATATCCAGTCCGTATTTTTTGTAAACTTTTTTTCGCTCAAGATATTGCTTGTGGTTATCCAGTGCCTTTTTATCCTGTATCATTATTTCTGCATTACTCTCTTATCATTTTTGAACCGCATTTCTGACAGATCACCGAATAACAAGGAACACCTGCTCTATGAGATACTTTTTCTCCGCACTTCGGGCAAACGCAGTCGCCTACCGGGCCTGCTCCGGCCCTGTTTCCGCCCATTCGCCCTCTCGGCCTTCTTCCGCTTTCTCCGCCGATCGGACCTCTTCCGAACGGTCCTGTTCCGTCTCCTCCCGGCATAACTGCCTCCTTTTTTTTATTTCGGGCCCATGCCAAACTTCGAGTCCACACTCGGGCCTTCCGTTTTTTTATAATCACCTTTTTTATATTTTTCTATAACTTCCTTCACGCTTCCCGAGGCGCCTGTAATAACGTCTACTCCCGCTGCCTGAAGCGTCTGAAAAGCGTTCGGGCCTACGTTTCCCGTAAGCACCGCGTTTATTTTCTGTTCCGCGATAAGCTGGCCCGACTGAATGCCGGCCCCTCCGCTTGAATTTATGTTCGGGTTAAGCACTGCCTCAAATTCCAATGTGTCTGTATCCGCGATAATAAAGTACCGGCATCTTCCGAAACGCGGGTCAATTTTTGAATCCAGCGTTTCGCCTTCTGCTGTAATACAAATTTTCATTTTTTCGCCTCCTTCTATATTTATTCTTCGTGGTCTTTCTCATCAGGATGGTCGCACACTGTTTTTTCAACACCGTAACCTTTTCCTGATCCCGGGCTGCATAAACTTTGGCCTCCTTCCAGTGTGCCTTTTTCCAGATCTTTCAGCACGTCTTCTATTTTCCCGCTAACGCCTACAATGGTCTCAATACCCAGTTCATTAAAAAGTTCAGCCGCTCGCATGCCCATCCCGCCCGCTATTATGCAGTTAACGCTTGATTCATGCAGGAAATTAGGAATAAGTCCGGGCTGATGCCCCGGATTATCCACTGTCTTCATTTTCTTGACCTTGCCGTTTTCTATGTCAATAATAGTGAATAAGGGACAGCGCCCAAAATGCGCTGACACAAATTCACCGTCAGTTGAAATCGCGATTCTCACGGTTCCTCCTTTTTTAAGTAATCCGGCGCAAAGGCCGTACGCGCCCTTGCGCGATCGGTTACTTCTTTTCTTTTCTGGTCAGGCTTTCCAGTTCTTTCACGCGGCTCTCCATGCCTTTAAGTTCTTCTCGCATGGCATCTGCTTCTTGCCTTAGCATTTCCGCTTCTTCGGCTGCTGAAAGGTCTTGTCCGTAAGCATACGGATATGCCCCCCATGCTGCCCAGCCAAAGCCTCTTCCGAACCCGCGGCCTCTTCCGCTTCCGCGGCCTCTTCCGAAGCCTCTTCCGAACCCGCGGCCGTAACCATATCCGGGTCCCATTCCCGAAATCGGGTTAGCGTACCCTGGCATAGTGTAGCCTGCGCAAAAACCCGCTCGCCTGCCTGTCATTGATCCCATTCCAAGCGGCCCTGTTCCGTCTCCTCCCGGCATCTTACTCACCTCCTTTCAAATACTAATTATTGAAAATCATTTTCATTTATTGAGCAAAAAAATTTACTTTCTTTTCCCGCATTTATCACATATTCCATAAAATTGAAGTATATGATTTGTTATTTCAAAATTGTACTTACCGGATAAACCTTTTTCTGTTTTTTTAAGCAGCTCTATTTCGTCACTGATAAAATCGGTATAATCAATTATGCGCTTACACTCCGTGCAAACCAGGTGATGATGGTGGTGGCTTTTTTTAGAGCCTTCCATAAGTTCGTATCTTGCCCGGCCGTCCCCGAAATCAAATTTGAACACCAGGCCCATGTTAACAAGAAGCTCCAGGGTCCTGTATACTGTGGTAAGGCCGACGTTCGGATAAGCCTGATGTATCTTTTGGTAAATGTCTTCGGCAGAAAGGTGTTTATCGGAATTCATGAGCGCCTCAAGAATAGCCTCCCGTCCGAGAGTTATTCGGTATCCGCAGCCCCTGAATCTTCCGTGCCACCATGGCGAACCAAACCCGTGTCTACCGCGCATGTTTTCCTCCAAGATATTAATGAAAATCATTTCCATTAATAAGTATACCGGACCGATGCTCTTCTGTCAAGCGCTATTTGATGTTTTTAAACACTTTGCGCAATTCTTCTTTGGCTTGTTGTAAACATTAGGGGCGTAATATTTTTTTTAAGGAACGGGGTTGGATGAATTATAATACATCATCGCTTCGGGCATCTGTTTTTTAATGTTTTCTACTCTTGAATCAGGCGCCGGATGGGTGGATAAAAATTCGGGCGGATAAGCTCCTTGCGCTTTTTTCATGCGGTCCCATACGTTAAGCGTCTCGCGCGGGTCATATCCTGCTACGGCCATCAAAATGAGTCCCAGCTTGTCGGCTTCCTCTTCCTGCAGGCGGCTATATGGCAGAATATATCCTACCTGCGCGCCTAATCCGAATGCGGATAATAAAAGGCGCTGTGTTTGCGCGCTGCTGTCTTGCAAAGCGGCCGAAAGCGTCACTTGTCCTAATTGAGTTAGCATTAAATGGCTGGCGCGTTCCGCGTGATGGCGCGCTATTGCGTGGGCCACCTCATGGCCTATTATAGCCGCGAGCCCTGTTTCATTATCAGACACCGGCAGCATGCCGGTAAATACTCCTATTTTCCCTCCGGGCATGCAAAAGGCATTTATAGACTTATCGTCTTCC
>CAZFLU010000084.1:0-5086 GCA_964519195.1 uncultured Planctomycetia bacterium
AAACTTCTATGAATTTCTTCTGTGGCCTGTCTCGCCGAAGGCGGACGGGCGCGTGAACTTTTATGAATTTCTTATTTAAAATCTTATAAAAAAATCAACAAATGGATTATTGGTCTCTTTCTGCATTTTCTTAAAACGATAGCTTACGGACGCGAGCGTTACCCCTACCATGATAAGGAACACCGCGACTATTATTGAAAGTAACTGCGGGTACGCGATTATCATTATTCCGAGTATTACGAGTATTATTCCTGTTATCATGCGATCCCTCCTATTATTTTATCGATTATGCCGCCCGCTACGATCCTCTTTTTTTCGTCATAAAGAACGGCTGACTGCCCCGGGGTAACAGCTTCCTGCGGCGTATCAAATACCAGCTCCAGCCCCTTCCCCTTCCGCTTTTTTATGCGGACATTCGCTTCTTTCTGATTATATCTTATCCTTGCTTTCGCTTTACCGGGAAGCGTATTCACGAAAATATTCGCGTCTTTTACCATAAAACCGCCTGACAGGAGACGCTTTCTTTCCCCTACGAGAAGCCTGTTGGTTTTTGCGTCTATCGCGAGAACATAAAGCGGGTGCGGCCACCACCCTACGCCTAAACCGCCGCGCTGCCCTATCGTGTAAAAAGCAGCGCCCTTATGCGCTCCGAGAACATTGCCCTTTATATCTATTGTATCCCCTTTTTCGACTTTTGTGTGTTTTTCAATGAATTTTTTCTTATCCCTGCCGGGAACGAAACATATGTCCTGGCTCTCGGGTTTTTCAGCGACGGGGAGTTCGATGCCGCGGGCGATCTTGCGCACTTTTTCTTTTTTAATGCCCCCTATAGGAAAAAGTACATGTTTAAGATAGCTTTTTTTGATGCCGTATAAAAAATATGACTGGTCCTTTTTCAGGTCTTTTGCTTTCGTGAGATAATAATGCCCTTTTCCTTTTCTCGTTATCCTGGCGTAGTGGCCGGTAGCTAAATAATCAAATCCCAGAGCGCGGGCTTTTTTCAGCAGAATATCAAATTTTAATACCCTGTTACATTCCACGCAAGGATTAGGCGTTCTACCCTTCATGTATTCGTTCACAAAATTACTTATTACGAATTTTTCAAGCTCCTTGGAAAAGCTGAATACGTAATGAGGTATTCCGAGTTTTCGGCACACTGCCTTTGCGTCCTCTATGGCCTCCGGCCCGCAACATGAAGGTTTCGCTCCCGCGGAGTCTTTAACTCCCATGCACATGGTGACTCCGGCAACGGAAAACCCCTGTTCTGCAAGCAGGTGCGCTGCCACGGATGAATCCACGCCGCCTGACATGGCGACAAGTACTTTTTTTTTCATTATTTTATTATTTTCTTAATTATTTCCGCTGCGCGCTTTCCTGACATGAACATTCCGCCAAAAATAGCGCCCATCCTTGGTGAACCGAAAACAGCGTTAGCGGCCATTCCCGTAACAACAAGGCCCGGATAGATCTCTTTCGTGTTTTCCAGTATAGCTCTCTCTCCTGCTTCCGCCCACATTGATCTTTCTCCGAGAACGGCCCCTGTTCTTGTCGCGAGTTCCGGGCCTGTTTTTCTTTCCACGATCCTTGATATTTCACTGTCATGCCCTGTCGCGTCAACAACAACGCGCGCTTTTATGCCAAGAGGGTCCACATGGAGCTTTGCCCATTTCACAGAGCTCCAGTTAAGAACAAGCCCCGTAACCCTGTTCTCCCTTACTACAATATCTTCCACGTCCATAAGGTTAAAGATCTTGACGCCCGCTTTTACTGTTTTTGAGCAAAGCGTTGAGATGGCCTCGATAGCGTCCGCTACATAAAGATCTTTTTTATATTTTTTAAGGCTAACGCCGATATCATTTAATATGGTTTTTGCTTCTTCCTGAATGACTATCTTGTTGAACATCATCCCGCCGCCCGGCATTCCGCCGCCCACTCTTAGATGTCTTTCGAATATCGCTACCTTATATCCCCGCTTGGCAAGATAATAAGCGCATATAAGCCCTGACGGGCCCGCGCCGGCTATAGCGACATCAAGATCCAAGGCGTCCGTAAAATCTTTAGTAAAACTTTCGATTATAGCGCGCGATATCAGGGTTTCGTCCATTACTTTCCTCCTTTGCATCAAGTTATAAATAAGAATTTTGTTGAGAAATTCGGGTCGCTTGTAAGATTCACGCCAAGCTCCCTTAGGCCTGCTTCGTCCCCCGGAGCAGGGATATGTGTCGCGTGTACTTCGCACCCCTTGAGCTCCTTCAGCTTATCTACCGCGAGGCGCGTTGTCGGATTCGTTGCCGCGCTTATGCTCAAAGCTATAAGGGTTTCCTCGAGATCAAGGCTTATGTTTTTCTCGCCTGATATTTCTCTCTTTAGCTTTGATATGGATTCGATGACCGCGGGAGAAAGAAGATGTATTTTATCGGGTATCCCGCCCAGTTCTTTTACAGCGTTTAGTATAAGGCTGGATGTTGAATGCATGAGGGGCGAATTCTTTCCTGAAATTATTTTCCCGCTTTTAAGCTCTATGGCAGCGCCGCAATATACTCCGTCGTGCCCTTTTTTGCTTTTCCTGGCCTCTTTCGCGGCTTTTCTTGCCGCGTTCACAACTCGCCTGTCTTCAGGCTTGGCTCCGATCTCTTCCATTATAAGCTTAGCTCTCTCAGCCGTATCTTTATCCGAAAAACCCATTACGTATTCGCACGCGTACCTGAAATACCGCCTTATTATCTCCTGTTTCGCGGCTTCCTTTGCAACTTTATCATTTATTATACCAAAGCCGGCGCGATTTACGCCCATATCGGTCGGAGATCTATAAAATGATTCCTTTTTTGTTATTTTTTCTACTATCCTCCTGACCAGCGGAAAAGCCTCTACGTCGCGATTGTAGTTTATGGCTGTTTCTCCGTAAGCCTCGAGATGGAAAGGGTCAACTTCATTATAATCTTTAAGGTCAGCCGTGGCCGCCTCATAAGCAATGTTTACCGGATGCTTGAGCGGGATGCTCCATATCGGAAAAGTCTCGAATTTAGCATACCCTGCCTTGACCCCGCGCTTATATTCATGATAAAGCTGTGAAAGACATGTCGCAAGCTTTCCGCTGCCCGGGCCCGGGCCCGTCACGACCACTAAAGGTTTTTTTGTTTTTATATAGGGGTTCGAGCCGTAACCCTTATCGCTCACTATAAGATCAACATTGGTCGGATAACCCTTTGTAAAAGAATGGGTATAAACTTTCATTCCGCGCCTTTCAAGCCTGTTCTTGAATATTCTGGCGGCAGGCTGGTTCTCAAAGCGCGTTATGACAACCG
This sequence comes from uncultured Planctomycetia bacterium, assembly GCA_964519195.1. GTDB lineage: Bacteria > Omnitrophota > Gorgyraeia > JABMRN01 > RBG-13-46-9 > CAZFLU01. The sequence goes on from CAZFLU010000084.1 coordinate 3,306, forward strand.
CGGCAATATTTATTTCCCAGCTCCGGAGGTCATCTATAAGCTTCAGGGCGTCAACGTCATAAGTTATGCCGAAATCCGCCCTCACCTTTCTTCTTTCAATGTCGCCTGCGTAAATACATAATATTATATCCGCCTTATCTCTTAACTTTTGGAGAAGTCTCATTTTCACGTTAGGGTCAAATCCCGGAAGCACCCTGGCGGCGTGATAATCAAAAATTATCTTCCCTCCGAACTCAAGATACAGCTTATTATTGAACTTTCTTACCCTCTTCAGTATCGCATCGGTCTGCTGCTTTAGGTATTTCTCGTTATCGAACCCTGTTCTTTTTGGGATATTTTTTATTTGCGCGCGCATGCTAAACCTTTTAAGTCTTTATAATAATCCTGCAACGACTTAGGCGCGTTTTTCGTAGCGCGCGCCGACTTTATGCCTTCAACGCTTGCCTTTACAGCCGTGAGCGAGGTAATATAAGGTATTTTATGCTGAATGGCTTTTATGCGTATATAACTATCGTCGTATTTTGAGCTCTGCCCTATAGGTGTATTGATTATAAGGTTTATTTCCTTATTTTTTATAGCGTCCGCTACGTTGGGCCTTCCCTCGTGAAGTTTCTTTATTAATGTAGTTTCAATGTTTTTCTTTTTAAGGAAATCTGCCGTGCCCTGTGTCGCGATAATATTAAATCCCATGTCTTTTAACTCTTTTACCATGGGAACAAGCTGCTTTTTATCTTTATCTGACACGGTAACAAGAACGTTCCCCTGAAGAGGAAGGGTCGTGCCTGAAGCTTCTTCTGCTTTAAAAAAGGCCATCCCGAAACTATCAGCGATGCCCATCACTTCCCCGGTCGCCCTCATTTCAGGCCCGAGAAGCGGGTCCACTTCCGGGAACATGTTGAACGGAAAAACCGCTTCCTTCACTCCTACATAAGGCACTTTGCGCGTTTTGAGCTCGGGGAACTCGCGTATTTTCTTTCCAAGCATGATCTGGGTGGCTATTCTTGCTATCGGGATCCCTGTAATTTTAGAAACTATCGGAACGGTTCTTGAAGCCCGCGGGTTTGCTTCAAGTATATACAATTTATCATCGCATATCGCGTATTGTATGTTAATGAGGCCAACAACGTTAAGCTCTCTGGCTATCTCGGTTGTATATTTCTCTATCTCTCTTTTGTGCTTCTCTTTTATCGTTCGCGAAGGTATGACGCACGCGGAGTCCCCGGAATGCACACCCGCGAGCTCTATGTGTTCCATTATGGCTGCTACAAAAACGTCCTTTCCGTCAGACAAAGCATCTACTTCCGCCTCGGTGGCTTCTTCAAGAAATCTGTCAATAAGCATCGGGTGTTCCGGGCTCACATTTATGGCCTCTTCGGCATAGGTCACAAGGCGAGCTTCGTCATAAACTATTTCCATGCCTCTGCCGCCTAAAACGTAAGAGGGCCTTACCATTATCGGATATCCGATCTTTTTAGCTATTTTAAGGGCCTCCTCAACTGACCGCGCCGTTCCGCTTTCAGGCTGCGGCACATTAAGCTTTATCATTTTTTCCCTGAAACTTTCCCTGTCTTCTGAAAAATGTATGCTTTCCGGAGATGTGCCGAGAATATTAACGCCGTTATCTTTCAGTTCCTTTGCTAAATTTAAAGGCGTTTGCCCGCCGAACTGAACTATGACGCCTTCCGGTTTTTCTTTCTCATAGATCGAAAGCACGTCTTCAACGGTAAGCGGTTCAAAATAAAGTTTATCCGAGGTGTCATAATCGGTTGAAACGGTTTCGG
>CAZFLU010000085.1:0-4453 GCA_964519195.1 uncultured Planctomycetia bacterium
CAGAATTACGTTCTGTTTCTTCGTGGACTACTAAAGCTTCTAAGGCAAGTTCTTCTACATATTCACTATCTGCGTCAGGCCCTAATTGGTCCTGTATCTCACGCTCTTTATTAACTAAATCTCCTCTTTTTATCCATATCTGTCCCGTACGCCTCCCCGCATGGGAATATGAAAGACCTTCTGCAACAACTATTATTTTTCCGTTTCGCTCTACGATAAAAATATCTTTATTTTTAAGCTCTGAACGCTTTTCTGGATTCTTTTCTAGATAATCATATAGCTCGTAAAAATCTATATCCCCGCTAAAACCTGTGAAATCTTTTATTGTTTTAATCACTTTTTCTATTTCGCTATTTATTGCATTGTGGGATGGAGCTTCTTCTCCTCGTGAAGAAATAGCGGTTTCTTTTCTTGACGCTTCGTCTGCTATTTTTGACTTAGCAACTTCTACTTTTTCTTGTTTTGTAGGTGCTTTTTCTGACATGTCTTTCCACACGCTATTACTAACTCTATTAATAACCGAATCATCATTTATGCCCATGGCTTTTGCCGTTGCCCGCGTTTTGTCAAAAACCTTACTCTCTGTTAAATAATCTACCCCGGTGCGTTCAGACCATTCGCGCATTCTTCTCTCCAGCATAGTTTCTTTTGCTTCTTCTATTGCGCCTTCAAGTTCGCTTTGTGTTTCTTGAAGCCTGGTCATCAGCTCTTCGTTTCTCTCTTGAGCTCCAATAAGTTTTGCTGTTTTAGCGTCTTCGCCCGAACACCGCCAGATAGCTACTTCTTCTACGCCTTTATTTTCGCTGATAAAAAAAGTATAATAAGAGCCTTCCGCATTCCTGCTTACTATCCAGTCGCTTCCCTGGCTATTCTTTCCCATGACAATGTTACCTATAAATGCTTCGGCCTCTTTTACATTACGATTAGCTTTTTTGCGCGTTATATTTCCTTCAGCCACAAGCCTATCTTGCGCGCCTTTAAATCTTTCCAGATACTTTCGCAGCGTATTAATTCTAGACTGCTCGCTTTCCCCTGCTGCTTTATTTTTTAGCATTACAGCCATTCTCGCCATACATTCCATATCCGCGTAAGGTGACCTGAAGAAAGTTTCAAGCGCTATATAAAATGAACCGCTTTCTAACAGCTTATGATAAGACTGCTCTTTGTTCGTTATGATAGTAAAATAGGGCCTTTTTTCGGAACTATCAAATTTAGGAAGTATAACAAGATAGGAGAGTTTGCTTTTATTAAGTATATCCGAGATGCCTTTGGAATGAAATCCGCCTGTTATAATAGCTATGGCATCTGTGTTCTTACTTTCCATAAGGCGAAGAGCATTCTTTACAATTATCTCATTACGCTTTAGCGCAAGAGTATAAAAATCTTCAACCTGTGGAACTTTTTCAAATAATAGATCTATATCAAGTTCTTTTGAAATGGTTAGATTATGTTTTTTATATTCTATTTTGATAAATTCTTTGAATTCGTTAGCGCTAAAAGATGATCTATTCCTGCGGAAATATTCTAAAGAATCGCTTGTCAGTTTAACCTCAGCGAGATCGCGCAAAATAGAAGCTTTTTTAATAAGGAGCGCGAGCTTTTTTTGGGTTTCATTTTCAAAAATATGTTCTTTTATCTCTTCCTCATAACGCGCTACTTCATCTTTGAGTTCACCTATATCTAACGATTCATAAAGGGTCATGTACTCTACATACTTTCCTAAGTTTGGATAATTCGAAATGTCGATATCATTAGCTTGCGCCATGTCAATAAGATATCCGTAAAACATGCTTGCCGGTATCTTGCCTAACTTAAAAGATAAGCTTTTAAAAACAAGAGTTTCAAGTAGATTTTTGTCTCCTTTAGTTTTTAAAATAGCTATTAACTCTTCGCGTTCTTTATTCACGCTTTTAAAATTACATTCTTTTTCTATTTCTATTCCGCGTAAAAGATTGTTTATATTTTTATACCCCTCGTACCGCACTCCATTAGCCTCTCCTATTTTGTGTATCACTTCCCATTTACCGGAAAATCCCGGTTTACCGTTAGTGCTAAGTACGGAATTTCTTTCAAGAAGCATAAGCTCGCTATTATATATAATATGGGTTAGCTCTTCTAAGCTATCGTAAAGAGCTTTGGCCTGCCTGTAATTATTTTCTCTTTCTTTAAGTGCTTTCCTGAAGGCTTCCAGATTAGATAAATAGACAGGGTCGTCATCGATACCGTAAACAGCTACTTTTCCACTGTTTAATATAGAAAAGAATTCCGCTGCTGATATCTTGCTTTCGGCCATGAGAGAAGAGGCAAGTTTTGTTCTGATGTTTTCATCCGGAAATGAGGAAACCAAAGAGGTATCAATATAGCCGCTCGCGCCTTCTACTCCAATGGTTTCTATATCATAATTTGTTAAAAGATTATCAAGAATATTTACTATAGATTTTTGAGCGCCCAAGCTATCATGAGTATCTTTTATGCTAATTATAGTCTTATTAGTATCATATATTTTTATTTCTTTCGTGATGCCTATGTCGCGCGGAATAGAAAAAGACTTAAGATTTGGTGTTACATTTGGCAGCGCTTGCGGAGAAATTTCTTTTTGTGAGATTGCTACTTCGGCAAAACCTGTTTGCTGCAGGAAAAAAATAAAAGCGAGAAAAATTGCTATTGCTTTAAAAACAATATTATTCTTCATGGTTATCACGCCCTTACTTTTTAAGTACTTTTTTATAATCTTAAACAAGACCCCAAAATAAATAGCCCCCTACACTTATAGGGCTATATATGATAAAACAATATGTTGATTATACTAATATTATACCATAATCCTGTATAAATAAGAAGAGAGGCAAATATAGCTTTTTTATAACTTAACATATTTATTTTATCCTATAACTTATTGCAAATAAACAAGTTATGAAATAGTTTTATATCAATTTTTTATTAATATGCGAGTTCTGATTCAAATTCGTTCAGGAATTCCTCTTCTGTATTTTTGTATATATCAGTTTCCACTACTTCTATTTTCATGTCTTTTTTACTCTTTGAATAAAGCTTATCTGACTGACGTTTTGTCATGCCCATGACTATAACATCATTGTCTTTATGATAACTTACGTAACTATGCAGCACTGTTGCCCAGGAAATTCCTTTTGCCATAACTCCTATACCTACTTTATTAGTTCTAAGCATATCAATTATGTCGGGCTTGGCTGTGGATTGCGCCATTATAGCAAACGCTCTTACTTCTGTAGCTCCCCTTCTTCTATGCATTTCTGCGCGGGCATTAAACTGGTCCAAAAGTTCGCTGAATCTAGTTTCTTTCATATTAACTAGCAATACGTCCATGCCCATCATTTTTAATATGCTTATCATGCGCTCTCTTTGAGCAACATTTCCAGTATTTGTATCAATAAATACAACTGTAGCCGTGTTCTCATCTTGAGCGCCTCTTAAGTCTTCGACCATTGTTAAAGCAACACCTCTTGCGTTATCTCTAGCTTGTGCTTCGCCAAGCGCTATATGACCCACTGATGTCGGAGGAGCAACAAGAGAGGGGGCAGCGCCAAAGAGACCGGCATTGTAAGGCTCGACGGAAGGCATGCTTCCGGCTGTAACAGATAATAGTTCTTTTTCTATGTCGCCTCTTCTAGATGTAGTATGTCTTGTGTCTATAATCGAAAGGGCGGTTATTAATTCTTTTCGTACTGCAGCTACATCCCTTGCGGAAACATTGCGTGATCCCATCTTTGATAGGCTATCAATCGCCCTAGTAAGCGCGTTTACCACTTTAGTATCTTTTGATAAGTTTCCGGTGCGTAGCGTCCCTAGTATTCCTTTTATTTTGGATATTTGTTCTAAAGCTTCTTTCTGCTTGCCATTTTTAACTGCTTCAGAAAGTTCTTTATAAGCTATTTTTATATCATTTATCGCCTTCTGAACCTCTTTTTCCGTCAAAATTCTTTTATTAATTAGATTGTTTAAAGCGGTAAGATCACTTAAGATATTCTCTGATATTTCTCCATCTTCTGCTTGTAAAGATTCGTTCTCGGACAGTTCTTCGTATAACCTCATAGCTTCTTCTATATGCGTTGCTGCTTGCGTGAAATCATCGCGAATTATAGCGCTGGCCGCTTTGCTTACTTCTTCCCTGAATGAACGTAAGACGCTCTCTTCTTTACGGGCTTCGCCTAGATTTGCAGTTATCTTAGCTACTAATCCATCTTCCTTAATCGCGCTTATCGCCTGTGCTATTTCAGCAGGTGCCGGGCCGGATTCCGTTACATTGTGCCGCGTAATTCTGTTCATTAATTCTATTATATTCTTATTAAGCTCACTCATAACCTTGCTCTGACTGATCGGCAGCGCTGAAAGCGCATCTATTCTTGATCTAAATTTGTTTATAAGTGATATGAGGGCGAATCGTGAATCTTTTATCCTTGCTTGAACGCCGCTT
>CAZFLU010000085.1:4463-5011 GCA_964519195.1 uncultured Planctomycetia bacterium
GCTATATAAGATCCTGTGGCTTTTGCAATATCGTCGACGATTTCAAATAATCCCGTCATGATCTTATCGTCGGTTAATTCTGAAACTTTTTCTCTAAGATCTGCGGCAAGCTTTCTGGCGTTTGCTGCTTTATCTGTGCGCGATCTCTTTTCTCTTCCTATATTATTAAGTATCGCGATATCTCTTTGAAGCGTTCCAAGTACATATGACAGATCTGTCATAAGCGCGCTATCCGCTAGATATCCTTCAGATGACCACTCTCTGACAACAGATGACACTCTTTCTACCATGTTGCTCTTAAGCTCAAGAGCCGCAGCTGCCTGTCTTAGAGCAAAATTATTTGCGTCATCAAACATCGGAACTCCAAGTTCTGCAAGTCCTTTTCTTGTAGCTATGATATCCATAGGGGACTTCTGGTAACTTTCGGATATCGCGGAGATTATTCTTGATGATATGTCATAGAGCGATAATCTTTCATCTCGTATCTGCTTACTCGTTATTCCGAATGTCTCTTCTATGGTTCTCAAGAACGCTTCTCTATCCTTATC
>CAZFLU010000086.1:0-5006 GCA_964519195.1 uncultured Planctomycetia bacterium
GCCCAAAACCAGGACCACAGCACAAAAGACAAGAATGGCTAAATTTAGAGATCTTCTCAAGAACAAAGACTTCGTTCTATACTCCTCGGGCCAGGCCTTTTCCCAATTCGGGGACAGGCTCATACAGATCATACTTATAGGCCTTGTTTATAAAAGATGGCCAGGCTCCACGTTCCAGCTTGCCAAGATATCTTTTTTCACGCTCGTTCCGGCTTTTTTGATAAGTCCGGTTGCCGGCGTATATATTGACAGATGGAACAAGAAATATGTCATGATAGCCAGCGACATGTTCAGGGCCATTGCTATACTTCTCGTGCCCTTATTTTTTCTTCGGAGCTCTAATATAGTCCCCATATATGCTACGATATTTTTTATATTTTTAGCGGCATGTTTTTTTCTGCCTTCAAGATTCGCGGTCTTGCCGGACCTCGTGTCAAAAGAAGAAATACTCATCGCGAATTCCGCAAGTTCGATCGCCTGGATCGCTTCCGGCGTCGCGGGATTCAGCTTTGGAGGTTTTTTAGTAGAGTGGTTTGGCATCAAAAACAGCCTTTTCATCAATTCCTTAGTGTACTTTCTTTCAGTTATAAGCTTTTCGCTGATCTCAAAAGCCGCAGGCGAGAAAATGAAAGCAAAAAGCGAACAAAAAAACGATTTGAAGATTATAATAAAAAAATCCTTTTTTCGTGACTTAAAAGAAGGCGTGAAGCTTCTGGTGTCAGACAAAAAGGTTTCATTCGTCGCTTATATATTCTTCATATTATTTTCAATGATCGGCGCGCTTTATGTGGTAACCGTTGTTTTTATCCAGTCAACGTTGGCCTCGATGACGAAATACATAGGGTTTTTTGGGTTATGCTTGTTTATCGGCATAGTTTTCGGTTCTTACCTTTACGGGAAAATAGGTTATAAGCTGGACAGGGTAAGGACCATATTTGGCTCGGTGATCGCCACGGGTATTCTTGTAAATATCTTTACAATGACGCTTAAGCTTACCGAATCAATATGGCCGGCTTCTCTTTTCGCGCTAATACTCGGCGCAGGTGTAGCCCCGATCTATGTTACAGCTAATACCATTATTCACGAAACCATAGAGGGCCGTTTCGGAGGGCGTATTTTTAGTTCCCTTGGGGTTGTCATGAACGCCGGATTTCTTATTTTCATGTTCATAACATCTATTCTCGCTGAATTCATTCCGAATTTTTGGATACTAATCGGGTGCGGTATCGTATTTACTCTTTTCGGGATAGTCAATCTTATCTGGGTAAGAAGAAAAAAAGCTACTTCTTTTTAGATTTCCTGGTAGCCGGGCTTGTCTTTCCGGCAGATGGGCAAGTTTCATTTATACAGACTTTATAAAAATTACACAAGGGACAGCATATGTTCTCTTCTCCGCGTTCTCCCCTGTACCATTTGGTTTCGCAAGTCCAGTATAACTGACATTTTTCGCAGCAATGTAATTTTTTACGCATTCAGGATTTCCTTTTTAGTTGAATTCATTTTACATGAATTTTTCTAAGTGTCAAGAAATTTGTATTTTACAAAATAAGCCATTTATGTATAATGATAATGCCATGAACAAAAGAACATTCAAAGGCGGCGCGCATCTTGACGAACACAAAGAAATAACCGTTGACAAGAAAACAAAGCCGCTGCCCGCTCCAAAAGAAGTAGCGCTGCCTTTAAGCCAACATATAGGTAAGCCCAACGAACCGATCGTAAATATAGGCGAAAGCGTAAAAATGTACCAAAAGATCGCGAGTACCGACGCTTTTGTGTCAAGCCCGGTCCACGCGCCTGTTTCAGGCAGAGTAAAATCCATAGAAAAAACTTTTCATCCATTGCACCAGGAAGCGCTTGCTATCATAATAGAGAATGATGAAAAATATGAAGCTGTACCGCTAACGCCTCGCGCGAACACCGGATCCCTTGACAGGGTTTCGATCGTAAATATCGTAAAAGATGCGGGCATAGTGGGGCTTGGAGGAGCCGCATTTCCGACGCATGTTAAGCTGACCATTCCGAAAGACAAAAAAATAGACACACTTATCGTCAACGGCGCGGAATGCGAACCGTATTTAACATGCGACCACAGGCTCATGCTTGAAAGAACAGGCGAGATACTTAAGGGCGTTTTATTGACGGCAGGAACGCTGGGCGCAAAGAACGTGGTCATGGGAATAGAAGAAAATAAATTGAGCGCTATTTTCAGCATAGAAAAAGCGGTTAAAAAATTGCCGGCGCAAGCAGGCGGCGCAAACATAGAAATAGCGACCCTAAAAACAAAATATCCGCAAGGCGGAGAAAAGCAGCTGATAAAAGCTGTATTGGGACGCGAAGTTCCTCCCGGAAAACTTCCGCTCGATGTAGGCGTAGTCGTGCAGAATGCGGGCACGTGCTTTGCTATTTATGAGGCCGTGCATGAAGGGAAGCCCCTGATCGAAAGGCGCGTTACTTTGACAGGGGACTGTTTAAATGAACCGGGCAATTTTGTTATAAAAATAGGTACCAGGCTCAAGGACGCTGTAGATTTTTGCGGCGGATTCAAAAAAAACCCGACAAAAATAATAACAGGCGGGCCCATGATGGGCCTGGCGCAGTACACGCTTGATGTGCCCTTTATAAAAGGCACAACAGGAGTTGTTTTTCTTTCGGAAAAGGAAGCGAAAGCATTTGAAGAATCCGAATGCATAAAATGCGCAAAATGCGTTGACGTGTGCCCGGTAAGGCTTGTTCCTACTGATATAATGAAAATGGTGAAACATTCAAGATGGAACCATCTGGAACATTTAAATGTGCTTGATTGCATGGAATGCGGTTCATGCGCTTATTTATGCCCCAGCAGGATACCGCTGGTTCAGTATATAAAGTTAGCAAAATCAAAAAAAACACCGGTTCAAAAATAAATAAAAAAATGACACAGGAAAATCTATACATATCAAGTTCGCCTCACGCGTTTTCTTCAAGATCAACATCAGGAATGATGCGGGATGTCATTATAGCGCTTATGCCGGCTGTATTCGCGAGCGTGTATTTCTTTAAAATAAAAGCAGTCATGCTGATAAGCGTTTCTATTATAGCGTGCGCAGTATTTGAAAGCGCTTACCGCGCGCTTATGAAAAAAAAGGTAACTTTATCCGATGGCAGCGCTGTCCTGACAGGGATCCTTTTCGCGCTTATAAGCCCGCCCACGCTTCCTCTATGGACCGCGGCGATAGGTTGCTTTGTGGCGGTTGTTCTGGGAAAACAGCTGTTCGGAGGCCTGGGGCTTAACATATTCAACCCGGCCCTTCTTGGCAGGGCGTTCCTAATGGCGGCTTTTCCCGCTTACATGACGCGGTGGACAAACCCCATAACTCTCGATGCCGTAACAACAGCAACGCCGCTTGGCATGGTAAAATTCGGGCATAATTTTAATATTGATTATTATAACCTTTTCATGGGAAAAGTATCAGGTTCGCTCGGAGAAGCAAGCGCGGTCCTGCTTATTTTAGGCGGAATATATCTTTTAATAAGAAAAACCATTGATTGGCGCATTCCGATTTCATATATCGGAACGGTTCTAGTTATAAGTTTTATCACAAATACCGCCGCGCCTGACACGTACGCGGGCCCGTTATTTCAGGTTCTGGCAGGAGGGCTGATGCTCGGAGCATTCTTCATGGCAACCGACCCTGTTACTACGCCTGTTACTAAAAAAGGAAGATTTGTTTTTGGGGCAGGATGCGGGCTTGTTACCATGATCATAAGGTTGTGGGGAGGGCTTCCCGAAGGCGTAATGTATTCAATACTTTTCATGAACGCCCTCACGCCTCTTATAAACAGAATAACAAGGCCCAGGCGATACGGGACATAAATAGCGTATAGGAATACAGGAGTAAAATGCGAAATGCGTTAAAAATGATAAGCGTTCTAACGGTCCTGGGCCTTGTGTCCGGCCTCACGTTGGCGCTCATGTATAAATATACGGCCCCCCGAATAGAAGCAAATCAGAAAAATGAAACAGAAAAAGCAATATTTGAAGTTTTCCCGGAAGGAAAAGACTATGAAACAAAGACTATGAACGGGAACGAACTTTTTGAAGTAAAAGATAAAAACGGGAAAGTCCTGGGATATGCTTTTGTGGCAGAAGGCAACGGATATCAGGGCACGATAAAATTAATGGCCGGTTTAAAGACCGATCTTGAGACCCTCGCGGGGATAGAAGTGCTTGAATCACAGGAAACACCCGGCCTCGGCCAGGAAATAACAACCCCTTCTTTTAGGGGCCAGTTTAACGCTCTCAAAGCGGTCCCCGCGATAGAATATGTGAAAAACGAAAGACCTTCCAAGCCGAACCAGATACAGGCAATAACAGGAGCGACTGTTTCATCAAGCGCGGTAGTCTCGATATTGAATGAAAAGATCAAAAAAATAAATAAAAAATAATATGCAGAATACATGCGATAAAACCTGTCCGTCCTGCAGCCGGGAAATCTATAAAGGTTTCTGGCGCGAAAATCCTATTCTTGTACAGGTCCTCGCGATGTGCCCGACGCTTGCGGTTACGACCAAGGCTATTTTTGGGCTCTCAATGGGCGTAGCTACAGCTTTTGTTCTTGTGTGTTCCAGCGTGGCGGTATCAAGCATAAGAAAGCTTGTGCCTAATCAGGTAAGGATAGCCACTTTTACCGTTATAATAGCGAGTTTCGTTACATGCGCCGATTATTTTCTTAAAGCCAATTTTTATTCGATAAGCAAAGCGCTGGGGCCGTACGTTCCTCTTATAGTTGTTAATTGTATTATACTCGGGCGCCAGGAAGCGTTTGCTTCAAAAAACAATGTTTTTAGAAGCTTGCTTGACGCGCTTGGAATGGGGATAGGATTTACTATCGTGCTTGTTGTTCTTGGATCAGTAAGAGAATTCCTGGGATTCGGAAGTATTTTTAATCTAGAAATTTTAGGAGAAGGTTTCGAGCACTGGATCATAATGGCCCTTCCCGCGGGAGCCTTTATAACGCTCGGCC
>CAZFLU010000087.1:0-5003 GCA_964519195.1 uncultured Planctomycetia bacterium
CGCACTTTGCAAATGTCATGCACGCCGTCAACGGCTTTGCTCCTATCAGCGACTCTATCGTGCTTATTTTAACGCCGGCCATTATCGATATAACGTGAAGATTTGGCCCTGCGTTTTTCACTATGGTTTCGGAAAGCGTTTTAAAGCCCTGCGGCTTAACGGCCACTATGACAAGATCGCATTTCTTTAAAATATCCTCGTTAAGGCTGACCCTAACGCCAAATTTACGGTTAAGCTCCCTTGTCTTTAATTGGTCCTTGTCGCTTATGTAAATATTGTTAAACGGAAGTATTTTTTTTGATATTATGCCCTTTGCTACCGCGCTTCCCATGTTCCCGCAACCGATTATACCGATCTTCATATTGCCCTCATTTTTAATACTAATTTCGAATATCTAAATTCGAAATTCGAAACAAATTCGAATTTCGAAACTACTAGACTACTTACTTTTCCGAAATATTGATCCAAAAATATTAGTCAGCTCTGTAGCTTCATTCGCTAATTTATCTTTGGTCTTTACCATATTGGAAGCAGGCTCACTAAGACGCAGCCAATAATGACTTTCTTTTGCTTCCTTTCGTGAAATCTTTATATGGAATAAAAAATCTTTCTTTCCTAGCGCCTCATTAGCTTCAATATAATTTGCTCCAACAGAACCTGCCGACCGCATTAATTGTTTTGCAATTTCGATATTTGAAATTGTCTTAGGCATTTTATTCACATAATCGATAACATCTTGAGCGAATCTAAAGGTTCTTTCTTCCAGATCATATGTTTTCTTATTTTTGATCTCGAGTTTCGGATTTGTTTCGTATTTCGGTATTCGGATTTCAGATTTAACGCTCATTTAATATTTCCCTTAAATATAGCGGAGCCCACCCTCACCATCGTCGCGCCTTCTTCTATCGCTACCTCAAAATCCTGCGTCATGCCCATTGAAAATTCATTAAGCCCATTTTCTTCACCGAGCTCTCTAAGAGTTTTAAAGATCTGCCTTGAGTTTTCCGCCTCATCGCTAAAAGGCGCCATGGTCATGAGCCCATTTACTTTAACGTGGCGCAGATGTTTGGTTTCTTCTAAGATGCCTTTAAGTTCGGTAGGCTTTATTCCGAATTTTGATCCTTCTCCGGATATGTTGAGCTCTAATAATATATCTTGCGCCTTATTTTGTTTTCCGGCCTCTTTATTTATTATATATGCTAATCTTAGGCTATCTATAGAATGTATAAGGGTAAATATTTTTATTGCTTCTTTTACCTTATTAGTCTGGAGATGCCCTATCATGTGCCAATTAAGGACGCTTGAGTCAAAAACTTTTTTCTTTGCGAGGGCGTCTTTAACCCGATTCTCCCCTACATCAGTAATGCCGGCGCCTATGGCCTCGCGCATCATCTCTGAATCGGCTTCTTTTGTAACAGTTATAAGCTTTATCGCGCGAATATCGCGGCCTGCCCTCTTTGCCGCATCTTGCATGCGCCGTTGGACATTTTGTAAATTCTCTTTGATCATTTTTGACTATCCCCGAATGTAGCGCTTTTACGGATATTCTTCGCTGTCCCGAAGAACTTCTAAGTATGATACATCATTCGGGATAAAGTAGCACAGAAATTTTCAGGTGTCAATCAAAACCACCTCCGTTCCCGGAAAGGAAACGAGCTAAAACCGGAATTCCTTTCCGGGAACGGAGGTGGTTCTTCAATTGAACAGTGAAGAAGGGTATGCTGCGGGCAGGTTAAGTCAGATCAAAAATAGCTTTCGTAGAGGTCCCAGGCCTTGCGTAGCGCGTGCCTGAACACGCCTTCCTGTCCGCCCATGGCCTTCTTCTCATCTGAAAGTTGTTTTATAAGGCCTACTGCGGGAGTTTGTATAAGAGCGTCTTGCGGATTAAGTCCAAGGCCCTTATCTATAACGCTTCCAAGCCTTGTCGTAATGCCGAAAACCTTTTCAATATTCTCGATCATACCTTCCAGAAGCGCTCCGCCTCCCGCGGCCACGATAGAAGATGCGCCTCCGGCCTGTTGGGAAAGAAGCGAAAAAAGCTCATCAGTAAACTCCTTCAGGGCTTCCGGTTGTTTATCAGGGGCTGCTCTTTCCACGAAAGCCGTTCCTTTTTTCATGACGCGAAAACTCATTAACTTGCCTTTATTGAAAATGAGCGCTTCTGTCTGCGCTTTACCTATATCGAGAAAGATCACGCCTTCTTCCTTCTCGTTTACATGAAGAACACTTCTGGCTGAAGCGAGAGACGAAAGTCTTATGCCTTTTAGCATGAAACCCGCATGGTCAACGCATTTTTCAATATTCTGGACTTTTGAATGGGTCGTTGTCACGAGAAAGGCTTCCGCTTCGAGTTTCATGGCATAGAGCCCCATCGGATTATCAATAAGTTCGCGCGAGCCGTCAACATAGAACCCTTTCATGGCTTTCGCGATAACAGTCCTCTCGATAGGCAGCTTTATCATGCCCGCCACATCAGATGCTCTTGAAACGCTCTTTTTTGTTATTTCATGCGGAACTTTTGACAGGGCCGACATGCCTCTTGAAAGTTCTATCTTTATATCCTGGCCTTTTATCGTAACGTAAATATCGCGTATCTTTTTTCCGCGCGCCCTGCCAAGCTTTTCTACAACAGCTGAAATATCCCCGACAACTTTGTCCATGTCGGTTATCTCGCCCTTTGTTACTCCTCGCGAAGGCCGGTTGTCAAGGGCAAAAAGCTCAAAAGCGCCATTGGGCCACATGTCCGCGGCCGCGCCTGCTATCCTGCTTGATCCCAGATCAATAACTGTTACTGTTTCTTTCTTCATCTATTTTGGACCTATTACAGTATCATTGAAACGTATATCAATGTAACTTATGTTTGATCTATCCAGGGCGGGATTCCTAAGCGTTTCACTTAGCTTTTTCAGCCTGTTCAGAAAATCGCCCTCTCCTACCTTTACTTCAATACCGTCCTCAAAATAAAAAGACACGTTTCTGTAGTTAGACACATCTATAGCGCTAACGCTATGGTCCGGGATAATAGACGCTTGCTCCATGGCTTTTATAAGTTGAAGCGCTTTTTCCAATTTCTTGTCGCGGAGCTCTTCTCCTACGCGCGGTTTTATCCACATTGAAAGCCCCATCACAACTGGAAGCGAATCGCTTTTTGTGTCCGGCGAAAGCACCATGCCGCTTGAATCAACCGGAAAATAACTTTTAGCCTTTATTCTGGCGACCGGTTGCCGCGAAATAATGCTTATATCGATCCTGTCCGGCAGATGCTTTTTTATCACGACTTTTTTGACAACCGGGTATTTTTCTTTGATGTGTGAAGCGAGCGCCTGTACATCAACGCTGAAAATATTCCGGCCCTTGTAAAGCTTAAGCAATTCATGGCTTGATATGCGCGAGGCGCCTTTTGGGTCATATATTTTTATATCTTCAACGTTAAAATAACCAAGGTTCCTGAAGAAAACGTAAATAACCGCTGCGGTAACAATTATAACGGCAGGCCACATGAACCTTTTAAGATCTATTCCTTTTTTTTCTTTCTTTTTAAATCCATTTTTCTGTTTACGGTTTTTCTTTCGCGCCATTTCAATTCCTCCTATAAGAAAGTTCAATGAGCTTAATACACAGTTCTCCGAAATCCACGCCCGCTGCTTTGGCAGCCTTGGGCAAAAGGCTTCTTTCGGTCATGCCCGGGATCGTGTTGACCTCAAAAACAGCGATATTTCCCGAATCGTCAATGCGCATGTCAACCCTGGAAAGATCTCTGCAACCAAGCGCTTTATGCGCTCGCAGGGCGGTTTCCTGCGCTTTTCCCCCATGAGCTTTCGTAAGCTCGGCCGGCACGATATATTCCGTGCCGCTGTCATGATATTTCGCGTTAAAATCGTAAGTGCCGCCTCGCGCTCTTATCTCTATAACCGGCAAAGCTTTTTCTTCAAGGATGCCTACGGTTATCTCGCGCCCCGGCGCGTATTCTTCAACAAGCGCTGTTTCGCCGTATTTGAAAACGCGTTCAAGCGCGTCATTGAATCCGTTAATGTCGCGCACTATTGAAACGCCGAAACTCGAACCTTCGCGCTTCGGTTTAACCACGAAAGGCGCGGTGAATTCTGACAAAACTTCTTTCGCGGCGCCGCTATTTTCAATGACCTTATAACGCGGGGTCGGGACATTGTTCTCGGTAAAAATTTTCTTTGCCTCCGCTTTGTCAAACGCGAGTTTTGAAGCGCGCGCTCCGGAACCGGTGTATTTTATGCCCCGCCTCTCCAGCTCTTCCTGCACCCTGCCGTCTTCGCCAAACCTTCCATGAAGCGCTATGAAAGCGATGTCGCAATTTATCCCGTCCAGCGCCCCGCTCTCTTTTTCCCCGAGTTCAAAGATCGCAACGTCCGCGCCTTTTCGTAAAAGAGCTTCGTGGACTGCCCTGCCGCTTCTCAAGCTGATCTCCCGCTCGTTCGAAGGGCCCCCGCATAAAACATCTATTTTGCCGTAGTTTTTCATTTAATTCAAATAAAAAATAGTTTATGTCATTTTCAAATTAAAAGTGGACAGTTTTTAATGAGCTTTTCATTTTAGAAGTGAGCACCTTTTAAAGACATTTTTTGTTTGTCATTGCGAGGAGCGAAGCGACGAAGCAATCTCTGTCTTTTGGGATTGCTTCGGTCGTCCCTTCGGGACTCCCTCGCAATGACGCGAGAATACGCGGTTTGTGATACGATGCTTTATGCAACGCTAAACAAATATTCCGAAGAGATACCTGTCCACTTTTAAAATGCTCGTAAAAATAAAAAAATAGTTTAGACAATAATGATCTCCGGCTCAAGTTTTATGTTCATCTTGCGTTTTGCCTCGCGTTCAATACGTTTCATGAGCCGCAAAACGTCCCCTGTTCTCGCTTTTCCGTCATTTACTATGAAATTGGCGTGCTTCGGGGAAACCAAAGCGCCCCCTATTTTTTCTCCCTTAAATCCCAGCATGTCTATTATTTTCCCGGCATGGGCCCGGTCCGG
>CAZFLU010000088.1:0-5003 GCA_964519195.1 uncultured Planctomycetia bacterium
ATCTTTCTGCCTTCAGGAAGATCTCTATTTATTTCAACTAAAAGCTTGCTCTGTTTTTCGGTTCTAGTTATGACGGCTACTTTCACCCCCGCACTCGCAAGCTTAGGCAAAAGTACACCAAGCCCTTTAGTAAAGGTGGCCCCTTCTGAAAAAACAAACCCTCTTTTTTCGCTAAAATCGAATACAGGAAGCGTTCTTTCCTGTGAATCCGAAACAAATACTCTGCGCAGTTCCTGCTGAAGATCGCTGCCGTTATGTAAGAAAGACCCTTTCTTGAATTCTTCCGGTAGCATCTTTTTAGCGTCATCCGCTACTTTCAGCACCGCAATGTTTGATTTCGAGGCAGCGGCTTTATCAAGATATATTCGCACATTCGGAAGAACTTTTGACAAACGCAGACCTGAAGCGGGTATTTTTTCAGACACTTTTTCATCAAGCGATTGCCTGACCGCTTCCGCTTTGAACTCCTGCGATACCATTATGTGTATGTGATCGGCGCTAAGTATCGGGGGAAGCGAAAATGTAAGCGCGTGAGTCGGCACTTCTGATATATTGTTAAATTCTCCATCTATGACCTGCTGCATTCTTGAGTCCTCCGGAAGCTCGACAAGCTTTATAAGTTCCGGATCATTAAATCGCGCTTCGGGAGGATCGTTAAATGCCAGATGCGGAAATTTACCTATGCCGCCTATGACAATATCAAAATGATTATTAAAGCGCGCGAAATCCCGCAAAAGTTTTTGGATGTGGGGCCGGGATGCCTTTTTCACAGCTTTTCTTAAGCGTTGTATTTCCGTTTTGGATGCTCTATTTTCTATCGCTTTTCTAAGAGCTACGCTTTCCTCATAAGCCACATTGCTATCGAAATAATAAGTGTTACTTTCGCTTATCCCGAGTTCGCTAAATAATCTGAGTCTTAATACGTTTCCAAAAATTTGTTCTGCGTCTTTTGGAAGGCCTAGATATTCATCCATGTGGAACGCGACTATCCTGCTTCCAAGTTCTTTCTGCCTTTCTCCCGGTAAAGCTTTCCATAGCCTGATGAGGTTCTTCCATGTCGCGTGCTGTGAAGGCGCTGAAGCGAATAATATAACAGCGGCGCCTCTTTCATCGATGGTTCTTTCGATATCTTTTAAAATCCTTTCTGCCGAAATAATGCCTACTTCTTCTCTTGTTTCAGCTACGGTAAGATGCTCAAATAACTTTTGCCTCGAGGCAGGGCTTTCCGTAAACCTGGCTGAATCCGCCGCATCTTTCAGCACATTCGCTCTATATTCATCTAAAGCAGCCGCATGATTTTCCGCTTGTTTTAAGTCGCCTATTCTTTCTCTTATTATTCCCTGAACCGATCTAAAGTTGCTGTTAGGCATTTCATTTCGAAATTCTCTTTTTATCTCACGGTTTATTCCGGCTAGAATACGCCAATCAGTAACTGTTTTTACCGCTTCTGTAAGTCGCTGGAATTTGGCCCAATCGTATTCTGTTCTTATATTTATTAGGCTTCTGGCGATCTTTTTGATCTCGGAAAGAACTTCATCCAAATTGTCTTGTGGCCGGGATCCTGCCAGCGCAACTTCAACGTTGCGGGCTAAGCGTTTATGTCCGTCAAGTGACCTATCGGAATTATTTTGCCCTAACGGATATATGGATTCCGCAAGCTCATGAGCGCGCTGCGCGAATTCATTGTATGTCATTAGTTCTTCCGGTATATATAATGGCTTTTGTTTTTTATTTATTCTCATTCTTAATTTTACATTAAGTTTTTCGATCACCCCGCTTCTCCACAAGTCATAGGTCGTGCGATCTGCGGGTTCGCCGGATCTTTTAAGTGTCCGGAAGATAAATTTCCTATGCATATCTCGTTCAAGAACCGCGTGATTAATAACTTGAAATACTCTATCTCTATCAGCCTTCATCATATATACTTGATCATAATTCAAAACACCAACGTGTTCTATCTGTAGCGCAAAACGCGCTCTTAATTCTTTGATGAATAAAGCGGGATCTCTGTTCAATCTTGCGCGCATTGTAGCTACGAGCTTGGGATATCTAGACTCTATTAGGTCAAGCATTGTTTTCACGGTCTCATGTTCCGCTTGAAGGCCTTTATGCCCATTCAGTTTAGTTTTTGCCATGACAAGTCTGTCAAATATATCTGCGAAAGTTTTATTTTTATCTTCTGCTCCAAAAAGGTAAATAGTGAACTCTTTCAATTTTTCCTTTTCTACAAAATTATCAGCGCCTAAAAGATGTACCTTCTGATACTCTAAGGCAAGTTTTAATAAGGCGTTTACCATCACGTGCGAGGCAAGATGATCGAGCCTGGTAACGGAATATTTGGCGCCCGCTACCGGTAACTCAAGAGCCCCATCTTCCTCCGGCGGATCATTCTTTCGGGAAGCTGTTATTATTTCGGTTATTTTCGCCATTGTGGCTTTGAAATCTTTTACGAACGCGGCGTTGCCGTCTTCAAAAAGTTTTGCGCCAAGCGTATCGAGATCGCCCATTACCGCAAGCGCAACATTAGCTTCTTGCGCGTTGCCGATTATGGTATTTTTGACTTCTATGCCATTTTCTATCATGTGCCCAATAGTTTCGTAAGGGAGTGTGTTTACTACGTTAAGCCCCATTGTGGCCGTCACATAAACATCTTCGGGATATTTATCCTGATATTCTTTAGGCATTTTTGAGCGCTTAGAACCTGTTGACGCTACAAGAAAATCCTGTTTTCGACCGCCTTTTTTCGCAAGCTTCCTGAATCTTGGAGATTCAAAAAGAGTTCTGAACGTCTTATTATACGCGTGGATAGCCACTGAATTGGCAACTTTACCATGCAGCCCTTCCGGCATCCTGTCCGCAAGAGCGACATCCCATCTGCTTACAAAAAAGCTCGCGACTGAATAAATTTTACTTATATCCAATCCGGCTTTATCAGCGCGCTCAAGTCCTTTTATATATGCTTCGGCCACTTTCTCGTATTGTTCGTCAGTAAATATAAGAGTTTGGTTCACATTGATACCCGCTGCGGTAAGCTCTTCGGTGATCTTATAGCCAGCTTCTGTTGCCGGGACCTTTACCATTATATGAGCCGGATCAATAGAGGCCCATTTCCTGGCTTCTTCAAGAGACGCATCTATATTGTCAGCGTTCTCGGGGTTCAGTTCAACGCTGAACTTGCCGTCAATACCCCGGTTCTTAAAGGCCTCTATTACGGAAATTGCCAGATCTTTTACGACTCCATAATAGATCTCGTCCCTATTCTTGCCCTCCGCGGCTAAATCGGCTATCTTTGCAAGCACTTCCTCATCCTGGAGATACTTGTTTATCAAGCTCGGATTCGTCGTAACCCCTGTTATTCCGTGCAGACGCACAAGTTCTTCAAGTTCGCCTGTTTTTATCATCTCCCATGTAAGGCCATCAAGCCATATCTGCTCTCCTATATCCTGAAAAGCCAAAAGGGGCGAGAAAGTGCGCGGAATTTCGGAAAAAGCTTCAACTGTTTTCGGATTTGTTCTTATTATCGGAAATTCTTCTCCCTTGGTTACTATGGATTCTAACGAAGCATTGGTTACCGCGGTACGCAATATCTCGTTATCATCTACGGAAAAAAGAATATAAAAAGACCCTTGCGATATGCCTATGACAGAGGAGTCCATCGTATATCCTTTTTTGTACATTGAAATATAGCAGGGAATGGCTACGGTTCTTCTATTTACTATTTGCGCTTTTTCATAATATACAATACCTTTATAATAGCCGAGACCTTTTGTTTTGTTAAAGACATAAGTGCCAAGATTTCTTAACGCCCTTCTTATTTGTCGGCTATTTTTTGTAAGCCTGATCTCGCCATTATCCCGCTTATCAGCCACAAAGTTTCGGCCGCTCCGCAGTAGCACTGTAGCAGGCTCAATTAATTTCGCGGGTATTTCCTCTGTAAAGCCTGCCTCTGTCAGTTTTCCCGCAACGTAATCACGTGTTTGTAAGTTTTCGGATAGATCTACTATCTCAAGTTCGCTAAGTAACTTTAAATTAAGCTGGACAAGCTTTTGCGTTCCGGGTTTATTAGTAGAGTGCCTTACGTCCAAATCATTTAGAACATGCCACCCTGTTTCATTTTTAAATACATAGCGCGCAGGAAGACCGCACATAACACCTATTTCATGAACAATAACTGTTTCAAGTCGTTCGCTGGCATCATGGATCGCGAGAAGTTGTTTCTTGTCTTTTATAAAAGGATGTGATCCTGTAAACCATTCATACTCTTCTTCGCTTACAAAGACGTGTACAGTGTGATTACTTGAAGTCGCCGCATAAAGCACTTCATGCTCTCTTCCTTCAGCATCTATAATAGTTGCTTTAGCAACTTCCGGATTATCCTTCATGAATTTCTTGATTTCTTCGGTAAGGGGCACAAATTTAAAAGGTCTATCTTCGATAGGTATTAAGCTATGCGGGTTATTAATTTTTCTTATTCCAAGTTTACCAAAAATTCTTTTTACGGTTTCTTTATAATCGAATCTTGAAATGCGTTCTCCGTTTTCATCAATGTCAACTGCGGCTGGCTTAACCAAGCTTTTAGAATAAGCGAATTCTAAGAGTCTATCTTGTCCTTTTTCATGCTTGATGTATCTTTGAATAGCTTTGAAGTCGCTTTCGTTGCGTTTCGGTATAGCATTTTTTTCCTCTATGCGCTTGATAAGCTCATCGACTAATTCATCGCTAGTACATATGACAACCGGAAAACGCCCTTCCGCGTTCCGGATTGTCGAGAAAAGAAGTTTACTGTCCTTTCGCCTGCCATCTTTTGTTACAATGACCGGAATGCTAAATATGTTGCCTGAAATATGCTCAATTTCATTATATGAAGGATTTACTATCGCGCGTCTAAATAGAGGTTTAACGTTAGGGTCATTTTTTTCTATATAGTTAGTTTTTTGAAAGGCTTTTATTATGTTTTCTGGATCCGTCTCACCATCTATATTTTCAATTTCATCAACGCTGTC
>CAZFLU010000089.1:0-4987 GCA_964519195.1 uncultured Planctomycetia bacterium
TATATCAAAGTACTATGTTAGTGTCAACTATTTATGTGAACTATTTATGTGAATTTTAAAATGATCACGCAGATTTTAAAATGATTACGCATGTATGACAAATCTGTGTAATCATAGTTAATAAATGTTTCAGCTGCACTTTGTGGAGATCCATGTCCCCAAAAAATGTGTTATTAAAATAACAGCGATAGCGATAAAAACGTGTTCCGCCACTACTTTCCATGCCGGCTTATTTTGTTCGCGCGCCATTCTGTAGCTAAGAAAGAAAAGCACTGATAATCCCCATATTATGTTTATTACCACTGCTTTGGATAGCTCAAAGTAAATGACCGGCAATATAAAGGTAAGAGGAAATATGAATTTGGATATAAAAGTAAAGACCGTTGACATCCATACTTCTTTAGCCGAATGCACGTTCTCGGATTCTTCTGAAACATGGATCCCTAAAGCGTCGGAAAACGCGTCGGCTACCGCTATAGTAAGTATGCCGCCTATTACTACGAGCTTCGAATGCGTTCCGGAATTAAGGCCCACCATCAGCCCAAGCGTTGTTATTACCCCTGATGTGAGGCCGAAGCTTAAAGCTATTTTTAAAGAATGATATACCACCCTATTTCCTCCCGAATCTTTCCCAGTGTAAAACCTCGTTCAATTCCCTATACTTTGATTGTTGGGTTTTTTCACCGGGCCATCCTGTCGGAATGAGGCTTATCAGTTTAAAGCCTTCCGGAAGTGCCAGCATTTTTCTCACTTCTTCAGCGTAGGGTTTTTTATCGCCCGCGACCCAGCAGGCTCCAAGCCCCATGCCAGCGGCCGCGAGCAAAATGTTCTCCGTTGCCGCGCACCCGTCCTCAAGGTAATATTTGGTATCTTTACAAAATACTGCCACGCACGCGGGCGCGCCCTTTATAAAGCTTCCCGAAGAAGCCGCCTCTCCGAGCTTGATCAGTGTTTTTTTATCAGTAATAACGATGAACTCCCATGGCTCTTCGTGCCGCGCGGTCGGCGCTCGCCTTCCCGCGTCCACAAGCGCCTCCAGCAACTTCTTGTCTATGGCCTTATCCAGATATTCTCTTACGCTGGCCCGTTTGGATAGACATTCAAAAGTATCCATTTTATTCCTCTTTCCTTTTTTCAGGATTTCGTATCCCAATAACCTTATCTATGTCAAAGTTCCTCCTGGCCCTTGCTATGGTAAAATAATATATCGGATTGAACGGATTCGCTCCTATATCCATACCCAGATGCGCCGCGTAACCTATCGTAAAGCTTATGAGGTACATGTTATTCGTTAAAATAGATATTACCACAAGGACAAAAGCGGCTTCAAGCGAATGAAATACAAGATGAAGTTTTTTAAATCTATAGGGCGCGCCGGGTTTATCAGCGTTTTTACTCGCGATAAAAACATTTTTTATGCTGAAGCCCTTTAACCCATGGCTTAATAAAAATTCTATCGCGTGGTCAATATCTATTAATACTCCGGAAAATAAGCAAAGACCGACCGCTAAAAATGACTTGTACAAAAACCATATGATAGCGCCTAATGATATTGAGACGGCTACGTGTAAAGAAGGTTTCATTTTGTACGTTTAATTATCAAGAATATACCTGAATATAAGCGGAGCGACAATGCTGGCGTCAGACTCTATAATAAATCGCGGAGTATCTGCCCCGAGCTTTTCCCATGTTATTTTTTCATTAGGCGCCGCTCCGCTATAAGACCCGTATGAAGTCGTGCTGTCGCTTATCTGGCAAAAATAACCCCAAAGCCGGCATTCTTTTTTAAGGTCCTGCCTTATTAGCGGCACAACGCAGATCGCGAAGTCTCCGGCAATGCCTCCGCCTATCTGAAAAAATCCCGCGGGCCCTTTTTTTGTATTATCAATATACCATTCTATAAGAAGGTCCATTTGATCAAGGCCGCTTTTTACAAAATCCGTATTATCGAAACTGCCTTTACGCTTCTCGGCCACTATGATGTTCCCAAGGGTCGAATCTTCCCATCCCGGAGTAAATATGGGTATGTTTTTTTCGCAGGCAGCCACGACCCAGCTGTCTTTAGGGTCTATTTCATAATATTGCTCGAGCTTTTTTTCTTTTATGATCTTATATATAAATTCATATGGAAAGAATTTTTTACCGGAGCGCGCGGCTTCCTGCCAGACGCTGATAAGTTCTTTTTCAAGCCTTCTTATGGCTTCGTCTTCCGGTATGCAGGTATCCGTGACCCTGTTAAGATGGCTTTCCTTGAGCCGGAGCTCATCGTCCGGGGTGAGCTCTCTGTAATTTGGTATCCTCTTATAGCTTTTGTGCGCTATAAGATTAAAAATATCTTCCTCAAGATTCGCGCCAGTGCATGAAATAGCGTGTATCTTATCTTGCCGTATTATTTCTCCAAGGCTTATGCCTATCTCGCCCGTGCTCATTGCTCCTGCCATCGCTAGTAGCATCTTCCCGCCTTCTTTCGCGTGCGCGGCCCAGGCTTCCGACGCTTCTTTAACGGCCGCGGCGTTAAAATGTTTAAAATCAGAATTAATGAGGTCCCTGATATTCATTTTTTACCTATTTAATGAGCATTTTCTTTTTTATCTCTTCCGAAGTTTCTTTTCCGGCTAATAATTCGGCAAGTTTTATTCCGAAATGAAGCGCTGTTCCCGGGCCCTTGCTTGTAAGTATATTCCCGTCACAAACCACGTCATCTCCTGTCACTTTAACGCCTTTAGCGAAATTTCTTTCTGTTCCCGGATAACCCGTAGCTCTCTTTCCGTCAAGAATACCTGTGGGAGAAAGCACCATTGCCGGAGACGCGCAGATAGCGGCGATTATTTTACCTTTTTTGTGCATGCTGCTTATTATCTCGGTTACCTTGGCTGAAGCTGAAAGATTTTTCGCGCCTATTCCGCCTCCGGGAAGCACTAAAGCGTCGAAATCATCCTTTATGTCGCTAATAAGAACTTCCGCTTTCACCTTTACGCCGTGGGCGCCCTTTACCTCAAGGCTGTCCAGCCCTGCCAGCACAACCTGAACGCCTGATCTTCTTAGCGCGTCGCAAGGCGCGATAGCTTCTGTCTCTTCAAATCCTTCGGCAAGTATGAGCAAGGCTCTCTTCGGCATTCTATCTTCCTATACAGGCATTTTCCCGCTATACGTATAATTTATTATCCTGCTTTTACTTAGATCCACATTCGGAACTATTATTATAGCGTTATCTTCTCCCAGGAATTTTGACCTTCTGACGCCTATATCAAGAACAGTAACGGTTTCGCCTGAAGGTATTTTTATTCTGTCCCCTACGCTGAAGGGCGCGTCAACCATTATAAGGAATCCCGCGATGATGTTCGCTATCGTGTCTTGAGCCGCAAGCGCGATAGCAAGAGAGCTAACTCCAAGGGCGGCGACAAGAGCGCTTATATTAACACCGTAAAAAGGAAGTACTATCAGGAACGAAACTACCCAAATTATTATAACAATTGTCCGCCTGAATATAGGAATGAGTTTTTCATCAAGGCTTGTTTTTGTTTTTTTCGCGAAATTCTCTTTATACCACACAAGAACAGCTGAAATAAATCTGTGAAGAATAAAAGCCGCTGAAAGAACAAAAAAAGTAGCCATGCCTTTTTTAAGGCTAAGTTTCAGGGCGTCGGATATATTGGGAGCTATTTTGATCTTAAAGAATATATAAAAAGAAATGCCGCAGATAAAAATAATTACCGGTATGAATATTTTTTTTGTAACTTCCCAGCTTATTTTTTTTGATATTTCCCGCATAACCCCCTGCCTTACTTGAGTTTTATTCTTTGATCACACGGATCTTTAAAAGATCGCGCGGGTGCCTTGCGCCATATCCGCGTGATCATATTTTCATCAGCGTGATCATATTTTAATTGAAAAACCTTTTTTTATATTATATCATAAAGTCAAAACATGGCTACAACAATAAAATTTTGCGGCGGCGTGGAAACCGTAACCGGTTCCATGCACCTACTCGCGACCGAACACTCGCGCATTTTGATAGACGTGGGGCTTTTTCATGGAAAGCGCGACGAATTCTTCGCTATCAATTCCGAATTCCCTTTCGAACCTTCGGGCCTGGACGCCTGCGTAATATCGCACGCGCACATTGACCATTGCGGAAATTTTCCGACGCTTGTCAAAAAAGGCTTCAGGGGCAAGGCGTATCTAACACCCTCCACAAGAGACCTGTGCCGGTACATGCTCCCTGACTCGGGCCACATACAGGAAGAGGACATAAAATATGTAAATAAGATAAATAAAAGGCGCGGACTTCCGCCCAGAAAGCCTCTTTACACCCACGAAGAAGCGGAGAGGTCCATTAAATATCTGCGCACCCTTGACTACTACAAAAAACTTGATATATCAAAAGACGTTGTTATTACTTTTTTTGACGCCGGGCACATCCTTGGCTCCTCAATACCCACTTTCGATATTATCACAAAAAAGGGAACAACGCGCCTCGCGTACGCTGTTGACCTGGGCAGGCCCAACCTTCCTTATCTCCGGGACCCTGAAATACCAAAGGGAGTGAACTATCTCATAATCGAAAGTACCTACGGGGCAAGAAGCCATCCGCCCGTGGAAAACGCTGAAAATGACCTCGCGGAAGCGATAAATAAAACCGTAAAACGCGGAGGCAAAATAATAATACCTTCTTTCGCGCTTGAGCGGTCGCAGGAAGTTCTGTATTTCATCGCGAAACTTTTAAGAAAAGGCGTTATCCGTGACATACCTATATATTTAGACAGCCCGCTCGCGGTTAACATAACAAGGGTTTTCAAGAATAGCTGGCAGTATTTTGATAAAGAAACGCAGGAGCTTTTCAGGAAGGACCTGGACCCTTTAAGCAATAAAAACATAACTTACGTAAAAACTGTCGGGCAGTCAAAAAAATTGAATGATAAAACCGGTCCGATGATCATAGTTTCGGCCTCCGGCACGTGCGAAAACGGACGCGTGCTTCATCACC
>CAZFLU010000090.1:0-4967 GCA_964519195.1 uncultured Planctomycetia bacterium
TACCGGAAACCGACGCTAAAAAAAGGAGCGCGCGGCAGGAAGAAAAGTTAAAAGAGGCGAAAAAGAAAATAAGCGCGTTAGGGCCCTGTAAAACAGGGGGTCTTTCAACAGGGGCGCCATCTTATCCCGCGAGTAATGACACAAAAATAACTTCCAATTTTACGAAAAAAAAATATGTAAAAACCGTTGAAAAAGCGAAAGAGTATATAAAAAAAGGCGACATATATCAGGTTAACCTGTCGCAACGCTTTAAAACAGAGCTTAACACAGGGCCCTTCGACCTTTACAGGACGCTTAAGGATATAAACCCCGCGCCATTCGCGGCTTTTCTTGATTTTGGGGATACGCAGATAATAAGCGCCTCACCGGAAAGATTTTTGAGAAAAGAAGGCCGCTCCATTGAAACAAGGCCCATAAAAGGCACGCGCCCGCGCGGCGATAGCCCAAAAGAGGACAATAAATTAAAAGAGGAACTCCAAAAAAGCGCGAAAGACCGCGCCGAGAATCTCATGATAATAGACCTTGAACGCAATGACCTTGGAAGGGTATGTGAATTCGGCAGCGTAAAAGTTACCGGATTCATGAAGTGCGAAGAATACCCTACTGTATTTCACCTCGTTTCGTATGTGCGGGGAGAGCTTAGAGAAAACGTTGAGGCGATGGACTGCTTCATGAATTGCTTTCCCGGGGGGTCCATAACAGGCGCGCCCAAAGTAAGGGCCATGGAAATAATAGAAGAACTTGAACCTCTCAAGCGTTCGGTTTACACCGGCTCAATAGCCTACATAGGTTTTGACGGGGACATGGATAGTTCCATAGTCATAAGAACATTTATAGCTAAGGGGAAAGACCTGTATTTCAGCGCGGGCGGGGGTATAGTCCAGGATTCAGATCCCTCCGGGGAATACATTGAGACATTCGATAAGGCAAAGGCCCTCATGGAGGCTGTTAACTATGGAAATAGTTTACATAAACAAAAAGTTTGTTCCGTTTAAAAAAGCCGGCATCCCGATATTCGACAGGGGATTTTTATACGGCGACGGCGCGTTCGAGACAATGCGTTCATACAGGGGCGTTATCTTCGGATTTGATAAGCATGCCGGCCGGCTTTTTAAGACGCTTAAAATATTGGGCATAAATCCGCCCGTAAAAACAGGAACTTTAAAAAGATCGGCATACGGTCTTCTTGATAAAAATAAACTGGCGCGCGGGTCAGAAAAAGACGCGTATCTTAAAATAATAATAACTAGAGGCGCCTGGAACGGCCTCGCGTTAGAGCGCGCTATAGCGCCGAACCTGATGATCTACGGCCATGAAATAAAAAATGAAAAACGAAATAAAAATATTACGCTTTTACCCGCGCCCGTGAAAAATAGTTCGCTTTCGGGTCTCAAGACCCTGAATTACCTTGAAAATATATTATGCCTTTTTGAGGCCAAAAGAAAAGGATACGACGACGCTCTTATGATAGGGGAAAATGGCATCGTGAAAGAGGCAACGACATCCAATATATTTTTTATTAAGGATCAGGTTTTATACACGCCCGGTCTAAAGTCGGGAATATTGCCCGGTATAATAAGGGAAGAGGTCATAAAGATAGCTAAAAATATCCTGCGCTTAAAGCTTCAGGAAAAATTCATAAAGACATCTGACATTAACCTTTTTGAAGGCGCCTTTCTGACCAACTCGATATCAGGGTTAACGCCCGTTTCCCGGATCGGCAGAAAAAAATTCAAAAGGAAAAACGAAACGCTAATAAAAGATATAACGCGCGAATTTAAAGCTATAATTGACAGGGAAACGCATTTATAGTAATCTTTACTGGAACGAATAGGAAAAATATATGGATTTTTTAAGAAAAGAAGCAGTATCGGTCGCGGTGTTGATCGCGGTAAGTTCCGTTCTTTTTCTGGTTGGCCTTGGCAAGATGCCGCTAACTGACCCGGACGAAGTGTTTTACGCAAAGACAGCCGAAGAGATGCTGAACCGCCAGGAGTTCCTGACACCTTATATATTCGGTGAGCCGCAATTCGAAAAACCGCCTCTCTATTATTGGCTTGTAATATATTCATTTAAATTTTTCGGAGTGAACGAATTCGCGGCGCGTTTTCCTTCGGCGCTTCTTGGTATATTAGGCGTACTTGGCATATATTTTTTAGGAAAGCTTTTTCTGAATAGGCGCTCGGCATTTTTAGGCGCGACCATAATGGCGACCAGCGTAATGTATATCGTTCTTGCCAGGGCCTGCGTTACTGACATGCTTTTATGCGTTCTTGTTCTTTACTCGTTCCTATGCTATTTTCTTGGATACTTTGCCGGAAAAGGGAAGGGCAAATGGTATGTATTGTCTTCTTTTTTTATAGCGCTTGCCGTCTTGACCAAAGGGCCCATAGGCCTGGCGCTTCCGGGAGCGATAATACTGTTATATCTTCTCGCCAGACGGGAATTTTATAAGATAAAAGAAATACCTTTTTTTACCTGCGCGGCTGTTCTTCTGGCGGTTTCGGCCCCATGGTATCTACTCATGTATAGAGCGCATGGCGCTGAATTTCTTGACGTATTCTTCGGATTTCATAACATAACGCGCTTCATTCATCCGGAACACAAGATAGGCGACGTATTCTATTATTATTTTCCGATACTTTTAGGAGGGTTTGCCCCGTGGGCCGCCTTTCTTCCGTTCGGGATATGGCAGGCATTCAAGGAAAAAGACGAAAAAGCGAGGGCCGCCTTTCTTTTCTTCGGCATATGGATATGCGTATTTTTCGCCTTTTTCTCCGTCTCGCGGACAAAGCTGCCGACTTACATATTCCCGCTTTTTCCGGCGCTCCCTTTTTTCATAAGCCGTTTTTTTGACCGGATATTGTCCGGGCCCCTTCCCGCGAAACTGAAAAAATATCTGAACATATCATCCGTAGCATTTTTTATGATACTCGCGGGCGGCCTGACGGGCCTATGGGCAGTCGCTTATAAAAAATATTCCACTATAGCCGGGTATATTTTAAACGTGAGCATTTTGTATACTATGATCATGCTGATATCCCTTGTATTATTTTTTAAAAATAAATATAAACAAAGCGCCGCTCTATTCATTGTTTCTCTTCTTGTTCTGGTGTTTCCGATATCGCTTGCGATACTGCCTGAAATAGGAAAGTATGAGGCAAGCCGCCATATTTCAGAAAAAGTTCTGACGCTGATGAGCCCGGGAGAAATACTGGGCGCGGAAACCCAGTATAGAAGAGGGGTCGCTTTTTATACCAGCCGGGAAAACGTGCCGGACGTGCACCCGCATCATGTGATGACAAAGTTATTGGCCGGCGACGCGCGCGCCTGGCTAATAATAAAAGACAAAAATCACAGGCAACTTTATACGGATAAAAAAAGGCCCTTCAAAACGCCCACGTATCTTGTTTATAAATTCGGAAAAAAAGTAATAGTGACCAACAAAGTGCCTCCGGGCGTGGAATATATAAAAGTGCGGAGCATAAATGATGCCGAATAGCGTTTCTTTTGTTTTGCCGATGTACAATGAAGCTGACAATATAAGCGCGACCGTATCGGGGCTGACACGGATAGTTTCAGGCATTACCGGGGACTACGAGATAATTATAGTAGATGACGGTTCAACCGATAAAAGCTGGGATCTCGTGCAGGAAATAAGCCGCCGCGACAGGCATGTTTTAGGCGTGCGTCTTCCGAAAAACACTAAATTCGGAGGCGCGCTAAGGAAAGGCCTGGAAAAAGCGAAGAATGATATCATAATTTATACTGACTCGGACTTGCCGCTTGAAGAGGAAGAAATAAAGCGCGCGATACCTCTTATAAAAGAAGCGGATATAGTTAACGCGTACAGCAGTGTTAGAAAAGGGGAAAATCTTAAAAGAATAATAATGTCAAAAGGGTATAATTTTCTTGTAAAGCTTCTGTTTAATCCAAAAATAAGGGACATTAATTCTGGTTTTAAGATATATAAACGCGGGGTGTTCGACGGAATGAAGCTTTGCTCGGAAAGCCCCTTCATTGATGTCGAGATATTCGTGAACGCGAAAAGAAAAGGGTTTACCATAAAAGAGTACCCCGTTATCTTCAAGCATAGAAAACAGGGGAGATCCTATATTTCAAGGCCGGCGGTTATCATAAAAACGTTTCTTGATATGCTGCGTTTCAAGCTATCCGACGGGCGGGTAAATGAAAAAACTTATAATAAACGCGGATGATTTCGGTATTTCAAAAGACGTTAATAAGGGCATAATCCATTGTTATAATAAAGGCCTTGTTAACGATATAAGCGTGCTCGTTGCGGGCGAGGCTTTCACGAGCGGCGCCCTTCTTTTAAAAGAAAACAACATAAACAAGGTCGGGATACACCTTACCCTTACGGGCCGTTTTAAGGCTCTTAACCCGGGACTTAAGTCCATAATAAACGAACGCGGATATTTTTCTAAAGGGTATTTTGGATTTTTATCAAAATATTTTCTAAAGCTCATAGACCTTAATGAAGTTCATGAAGAATTCAGGAGCCAGGTAGCGCGCCTTAAGAAGGAAGGCTTTGAGATCACTCACGCTGACAGCCACGAGCACATTCATATAGTGCCGGGCATTTTAAAAATAGTGGCGCGCGTAGCCGGCGAAGAGGGGATAGGCTTCATAAGGTTTCCCTATGAACCTAAAGAATTCATACCCGCGAAACTCGGCCCGAGAGCGATAGTCCGTAACGCGATGCTTAGAACGGTCGCGGAAGCGGCAAAAAAAATATTCGAGAAATATAATTTAAAACATAACGATCATTTCGCCGGCCATTCCGCGGCGCACAGGATGGATGCGGACATTTTAAAAAATATATTATCCAACCTGCCGCAAGGCATAACCGAGCTGGGATGCCATCCGGGATATTTTACAGAGGAGCTCGGGCGGGGGTATCCCGCGTATAAGAATTGCGAAAAAGAACTGAACGCTCTTTGCGATAG
>CAZFLU010000091.1:0-4965 GCA_964519195.1 uncultured Planctomycetia bacterium
GACTGAAAAGATTTTCTTCATAGAACGCGCAGGCCGCGTTATTCGCCTCGTAAAGCTTTTCGGCAAGGCTGTCCTTTTTTCCGGTATCGTAAGAGGTTTGCGGTAGATTTACTCCTGCCTTGTCAGCAAGCATCCTTATGGCTTCAGGGAACTCCATTCTCTCGTGTTTCATCAGAAAGCTTATCACGTTCCCGCCGGCCCCGCATCCGAAGCAATGATATATCTGTTTGGCGGGGCTTACCATGAAAGAAGGCGTTTTTTCTTCATGGAACGGACACCTGGCCTTAAAATTCTGTCCTGACTTATTAAGGCTCATGTAGGAAGAAAGCACTTCTACTATGTCGATCTTGTCCAGTATTTTATCTATGATCTCGTTCGGTATCATCGTTTAACTCTTGTAAATCCTCCGCAGGGAATTATGTTAAGCCTTTCTTTTTTTTCAAGTTCGTCAAGAACAAGATTAAGCCCCAGCGTATCGCTTGCTATGTGCCCCGCTATTATAACGTTCAGAAATTCAGCTTTAGCCAGTTTAAAATGGTTTTCGCTTATATGCATGCCAACCACGGTTTCCACTCCTGCTTGAGAAAGCCTCGGGTAAACTTTTTTCGAGCCTTCCGTGCCGCCTGTCATGTCAACGAATATCTTTCCGGCAGGGCCCGTTTCCTTTCCGGAAAGAAGCGTTGGGCCGCTTCCTTTTTTAATGCCATCTTCATATTCCGGCACGCTTCGTAAAAGGTCCAGGACATTTTTTACTTTTTTAGGTTTCTTTTTGGCAAAAAGCGCGTTCAAAAAAGCGGTAACATGGTTATCTGCTGGCGTGTGGACGCACATGAAGGCAATGTTAAGGAGCCTCGCGATATCAACAACCTGTTCATGATTACGCGAAGCGACCCCGCGGGACACTTCGTCCATTCTCTCTTTCATTATTCGGTCGGCGATTTCCGATTTTATTCCCATTTTTTTAAGTATATCCGCCTGCACGCCCATTACGCGCGTAAGGTTCGCCAGGGCTCTGCCCGCCGGGTGATGCGAAACAACAAGGTCGATCGCGGCGCCTTTCTCATTCAGAAGATGCGCGGCTAAAAGCTCTCCGGCGGTTATGTCAATACCTACCATTATCGTTCGCACTTCTTTGTCCGGAGCCCCGTTCAGGATCCTGGTATCATCGAAGGGATGCTTTAACCGGTCCCTGTCAAAACATTTTTTACTGACAGCATCAAGCTTGTTATACGAGGAACGCATCGAGGCGATCTCTTTTTTGATCTCTTTTCGCGTGCGCGGATCGGCCTCTATCCCCTTCTCGATAACAACGCGGTATATATCTTTCAGTTTCATTGCTGCCTCCGTTAGATTTTGCTTTTATAAAATTTTGAATGTTCTTTTGCGTTAAAGGTGTTGAAAAAATATTTTTTCTTTTTTTTAGTTATTTTTTCAAATACGCTTTTCGGAGAAACCGGGGCGCTTCTAAAAATAAAGTTAGACGCTTTTGAATATATCTTAGAGGCTGTTTCTAAAACAAAGGTTCCGCTGAATGACCCCGCTACGCTGCTTTCAACGAATTTTACAGGAGTCAACGCGAATAGTATTACGGCCATGCAGATAATGCCGAGCGCCCTCGCGATGCCTATAAACGCTCCCCCCGCCTTTTCCACGCCGCTTACTGAAGCTCCGTCCGACCTGGAAAATATACTCAATATGTTCCACATTACCCTGCATATAACAAAATATATTACTAATATTACAAGGTAAACAAAAAACCTGGAAAATTCAACCGGAAACGAAAACCTGTCATATAAAAATCGCGCCGCGTCATCGTACACTCGCAATGAAATGATAAAAGCAAAAAATGTTACAAGGAAAGGTATAAGCTGTTTTCCGACACCGATATTAGATGACACATAACCTATTCTAAGTAAAAGGATTAGGATAAAAATATCTACCCAATTTATACTGCTAAGTATTTCTGACAATCCGGCACCGCCTCTGGCAAAAGTGAAAAAAAGTATATCATATAATTATACCATTGTCAACAGTGCCTGGGATTAAGAGCGAGCATGAGAAGCATAAAACAAGCTAACCTGTTGCGGGCAGCCATGAACGCGGCGTCTTTTAATCACAAATACAATCGCACCATTTAGGTCATGCCCTTTAGGACAATTTGTGATTAAAAGCCGAGTGAAGAAAAAAGATGCGCATTCTTTTTTCGAACGTCCGCGGAAGTGGCTGCCCGTGACAGGTTAAAGATGCTGCTAATTGACAAGCGCCCCAACCAAAACGCCTGTTTCAGGGGCGGGGCTTTTTAACAAAACGTTCCGCATGGAGTTCTTAAGTGAATCGGGGCCGTCTACGAGCACCCTGACATAAAAGCTTGTATAGCCTGCGAGGAGTCCTGTTTTTTTATCTCTATCGCTTTCAATAAGGACGCGTTCTTTTTTGTTCAGAAATCTTTTAGCGAATTCATCCATGAGGCTCTTGTTCAGGACATTAAGAGCGCGTGTTCTTTTTTTAGTGACCTCCGGCCTGATCTCATCGCTGTATGCGGCCGCCTCTGTCCCTTCCCTTCTGGAATATGAGAACACATGCATGCGTGAGGGTTTTACGCGTTTTAGAAATTTCAAGGTTTTTTTAAAGCTGGCTTCGGTTTCACCCGGAAAGCCCGCCAGCACATCGGTTGTAAAGGCGGCGTTCGGAACGTTTTTTCTGATCCGCGCTATAATGCTCTGAAATGATCTTGTTGTATACGGACGGCGCATGCGTTTTAATACCGCGTCATCGCCCGACTGAAGCGGAACATGAAGATGTTCGCACAGCTTATCATTGGAGGCGATGAGCTTAATAAGGCTGTCATTTATATAAATAGGCTCTATTGAGCTTAGCCTTACACGAAAATCCCCGGGGAGCGCCAGGATCCGGGATACAATATTGCAGAGCCTTTCATTTTTTCCGATGTCCATTCCCCACGCGCCAAGGCAAATGCCTGTTAGGGTTATCTCTTTGAACCCTTTCTTCAGGATCCGTCGGCACTCTTCCATGACATCCACCTCCGGCCTGCTTTTTGATCTACCCCTTACAAGTCGCACCTTGCAATAAGAGCATTTGTGGTCGCAACCGTCCTGTATTTTAAGAAACGCCTTGTCGCGGTTCTCGAAATCGCTTATATTAAAATTCTCGCGTGAGGAGCCGGATATTTTCGTATTTTTTAAAATATCCGCTATTTTTATTTTTTCGGAATTCTTTATAAGATAATGCGCTCCGGACACCGAAAGAAGCTTCCTGTCCGACGCGAATTCGGCATAACATCCGGCCACCGCCACTTTTCCTTTCGGATTTATTTTTTTGAAATGAGTTATACGATTGCGGCAGCCTTTATCCGCTTTGTGGGTCACGCTGCATGAATTGATAATGAAAATATCCGCTTCGGTTTCGGACCTTGTTTCCCGGAATCCGCTACGGCTTAAAAGTTCCCGCATTGCCTGCGTGTCATATTGATTTGCCCGGCAACCGAGCGTTTCTATCAGAAAGGTGTGTTTATCCGGCGAGTTCATACGTTAATACCGAGAGCGCGTAAAGGGCGGCTGTGTCGCTTTTTAAGACTCTTTTTCCGAATGATATAAGTTTGGCGCCGGCGTTTTTTGCCATGAATATCTCGTTTTCCGTAAAGTCGCCTTCCGGCCCTATGAACATGAGCATGCTTCCCGCTTCAAAACCCGAAAGCGCGTCTTTGAAGGGTACGGATCCTTCGGTAAGGCAAGCCATGAGCACGAAGTCAAACTTTTCAACCTCATCCATGAAATTATAAAATTTTTGCACGCTTTTTATTCCTGGCACATCCAGCCTGCCGCACTGTTTTGCCGCGGCCTTCGCTATCTTTCGCCACCTTTCTTCCCGCGCGCGGGCTTTTTCTTCCTCGAATTTTATTACGGTTCGCTCGCTTATGAGCGGAACTATGTTCGAGACTCCGAGCTCCGTGGCCTTTTCGACCACATGGTCCATCTTGTCTTTTTTAGGCAATGCCTGGGCAAGGGTAATATCCGGAAAATCCTCCTTTTTCGGCAGGCGCGTTTTGACTACCTCGACAACAAGCTCTTTTGTTTTTGTTTCTTTTATAAAACCTGTATATTCCTTGCCTGTCCCGTCAAAAACAACAACGGCGTCTTTCTCTTTAAGGCGCATTACATTAAGAATATGTTTCGCCTCCTGACCATAGATATAGATAAGGTTATCCTTGATATTTTCAGGTGGTGAATAGAATCTGCTCATTTTATTTGTCGTTTTTGCTTACGGTTAAGGTTTAGGTTACGTATCGGTTTCGATGTTCGGTTTCGTTTGTCGTCTTTCCTTGAAATTTGACCACGCTAAAGATAGCTTATACAACTGCCTGCTTGCTTTATCATAAACATCAATAAGCTCTGTGCAGAGATTTGTTTCGATTTTATATATGTCTTTCACATGGCTTAGCGAAACAATACTTTCATTACTTTCTTGCATAGCATCATCAATTAATCCCTGAAAGCCTCTTTTTTGGTGTCTTTTTGAATATGCTTCAGCGATAAGTCTCGGTACGGCCTTTGATGATCGGCGTAATTGCTGCGTAAGATCGAATCTTTCTTCTTTGGGTAGCTTTGGAACTATTTTTGTCAACACACTTATTGATGCAGTATATGTGCTTCGATAAACATCCAGATCATTGAAACTTGTGATTCTTTTTTTATCCATAACGCAACCTTAATCGAAATCGAATTCCAACACCTAACCGATTACCGTAACCGACCAACGATACCTAACCGCAACCAAAACCTATGACCGAAACCCATATGTCATTCCTTTTCCCCGAAAACTTCGGCTGTAAATATGTAGATATCACATTTGCCGCGCTTCCACGCGTCCGGCTCCATTCCGGCTTTCCGGCCGCAAAGCGAATCCATGAATTCATCAAGCGTCCATCCGGTTTCATCCGCCACCTGC
>CAZFLU010000092.1:0-4939 GCA_964519195.1 uncultured Planctomycetia bacterium
GAAATATTTTAAAACCTATAAAAATTGAAGCTGCAAATGCTTTAAGAAAAGCAGAATATATAGTTAATAATTCTAAAGAGGCTCTATTTGAAACTATAAAAAGCTATATAGAAGGAAGGCGGGATTTACCGTTAGATGTAGTTGTGAAATACATAGGGGAGCATGATGCTGTTGGATATATGTTAGGCGCGCTGGAAAGTTATGGGAAGGCCTTGGTCGATGAAGGTAAAGTAGAGAAGGTCAACAGCCTAACGAGTAAAATTAAAGAAAGATTCCCGGCTCTATCGCAAAATGGAATAGCGACCGGCCTTATCCATGGCATTTGGGAAAAAGAAATAGAATTATTGCGCCAGGAAGGTATTACAGATAAGAAGATAGCGAGTAAATTAGGAGTGATAGAAGAAATAGGTTTTAGCGGCCTTATTAACGGAGGCCTATCGATACTCTTTCAATTTTTAGGGCTAAACCTTAATCTGTCTATTTATCTGGCAACACTTTTGACATTTATCATTTTTATTGTATCACATTTTAAAACAGTTTATAGATTTGATGGAAATGATAAATTAGTACGCGGTCCTCCGGATACTCTAGATGTTATAAGCATACTTACTCTTGGCATTCTTACGCGCTTAATATATATAACACCTTTCATCCTATTTCCGCAATTTTATGTTTTAAATCTATTCGTAGCTACAGCACTTCCTTCATTTATTCATTATATTTATAACAGGTTTTTTGCTCCAAAATTTAAACGCGCCCTTGGACTAGAGGCGGAAGGAGATTTTGAGATACCGGTAAATAGAAAATTTAAATTTCCCGGCGCTAAGATAGAACAAAAAGAATATCCACGTTATCAAGAGTCGCTTTCAACAGTGTTCCCTGTCGTGCTTATTAAAATAAACGGAAAAACATACAAGGTAGGGAACCGTTATTATGTTGTTGTAACATTAGCGAATGGGAAAAAAGTTTACTGGGGCGGGCAGCACAACTTATCGTATTCATTTTTCTTCGAACATTTCACAGGCGACACTCAAAGAATGATCGATAACGGCGGAATTATTTGGAAACACATAGATGCGCACAGTGACATAGGGGATAGAGGAAACTTAAGAAAAGAAAAGTTGCAAGATATGAATGGAGAGGGGGAATGGAAGAAAGAAGCCATGAAAGGCGCTTTAGAAATTCGCTATAGCGATCACATAGGTTACGTTGCAAAAACAGGAATAGCTTCAAGAATATTGAGAGCTCGACAATTATATGCTGACAGGGCTCTTAAGACTGAAATATGTGGCATACCATTAGAGGAAAGCGGGTTAAAAGAGCTTTCCGAAAGTGCGCCAAAAGGGGGCGTAGCGGATATAGATATAGATATAGTTGCCGAAGATGATGGCGGGATATCAGACGAAGATTTGCGAGAAAATTTTGGAAAAATGGGACCTTACATTCTTTCTATCATGAAAGATAGCGAGGTTTGTTTCCTTATAAATAGTTCGGAGCTTAGCGAAGATTATGGAAAAACTCCGCTTCACATAGATCCTAGAATCTCCGTGGTATTCAATGCGGCATTGATAAGTCAACTCGCGGAAGACACGGAACAAGATTCGTTTACTGTTCAGGATAAGACGTCAGGAACGTCTTTATTAAAACCTAAAACATCAGACGGCGCATTGGAGCCTGCTCAATCATTGCGCGCGATAAACGAGCCGCAAGAATTGTCATATTTATTGCGTGATTTAATATATGATTACATTCTGTTCGATAAACGTAATAAGCTCGCGATAGCGCTTAACAAGAATTTAAGCGGCGCGCAATATCAAAGAGTACAGGTCATATTAAGGCAGCTTGAGAAATGGAAAGAGCGAATGAGAAGCCAGAACCACAGCCTGGCGTCCGCCCTTAGCAATCTTAAAATATTTTATTTTGGAACAGAGAATGAACTTCGCAGGAAATTGGACGAAGAAGGGATAGACCGGAATGATCCGGAACATAACTTTGTTTTTACGTTCAATAAAAACGCAGAAGACGCAAAAGCGGCGGATACCGGCTTGGCAGTGCGCAATGTTTTTGTTGATGAAGGGGCGGTTTTCCCCATAGATCACTATTATCCGATAATAGAGATCATTGTTTTGACGCTTCTAAAAGAGCAAATGAGCTATATAAAGGCCGAAGACTTAAAAGACGCTATTTCAAAATTTTCAATAGATCTTAGAGCTGTTAACATAGCTGATATTTCCGAAAAAGATGATGGAGCGCTGGTTTTCACAGTGCTGCCGTTAGTAAAAAGATACGATATGGATGGTAAGCCTGACAAATATGCCCGCCTATTAGAAGCCTTAAAATCAGCATAAATGTTAAATATTAAAAAGTTAGATTGCCAGCCTTGACGCTCGCTTTATCCGCAGGTATACTTATTATGTAGCAGGACACAGACACTTGGAGCTTTCCAGGCGAAAGCTATTTTTTTGTGATACTAATTAAAAAGATTTAAAAAGTATTATAGTAGGCGGTGATCAAAATGAGAGAGTTAATTTTCAAGAACTTAACAAAAACCGCTTCAAAAAAACGCGACATTTCAGTAGAAGAAGTCGTGGAACGGAATGGTATTGTTTCAAGCACGCAAAAAAGGTCTACTTATTTTGTCAGGGGAAGCCATATGGTAAAGTCCAAAGCCGACCTTGAATCCTGGGTTAATAAGCGAAAAATCGAGAAAATCGCGAACAAAAGATTCTTTCACATACTTCGTGAATATTCCGATAAGGATAAAGTGGATAAGCTATTCTGCAAGATGAGAGGGTCGTTCTATGTTATTTCAGGCCAGTCCGTATACGATATTGTTTTTGTTCATGCGATAAAAATACAGATCCAAAAACCGGAGTAGAAAATGTTACATATCGAACAATATAAAGGCCTATTCCACATGGCGGTTGTCCTGGTGGCGATCATAAAAGTGCACGCCATAGACAGGAAACTAGGCATGCTGGAAAAACGCGTTACAAATAAATAAAGCCGACAAATATAAAAAAACACGGCTTTTTTAAGGAGCATAAGAGTATTATGCTCCTTTTTTATATCTGTACTCAATAGAGCCATCTATGGGAAAGCATTCCCGCATAGACGGCTATATTAGACTATCAGCATATTTATTTGACTATAAATATAGTATATGATATTATTTTGACTATATATGCAGCATAAAATAGCAGTAATAGGAGATGGCGGCTGGGGAACCACGATAGCGATATTACTTAGCGAAAAAGGCTATGACGTTACCCTGTGGAGCGCTTTTCCTGAATACGCTTCATTTCTGAATAAAACGCGTATCAACGAAAAGTTCCTTCCGGGCATAAATATACCGGGCAGCATGCATATAGTATCGGACGAAAGAGGGTTGTCAGGGCACGATATTTTTGTATTAGCCGTTCCAACAAAATACCTTAGAGATACTTTAAAGAACCTGAAGAGCGTTCTTAAGGGAAAAATAGTTTCGCTTACAAAAGGCATTGAGATCGACACGCTGAAAAGACCTTCGGAAATAATACGCGAAATTACAGGCTCCGAACAGGTGGCCGTTCTTTCAGGGCCGAGCATATCCTTTGAGGTAGCTCGCAAGATGCCGACAACGGTTGTCGCGGCCTCTCGAAGAAGAATACTCGCTAAAGAAGTCCAGGATATATTTTCTACTCCTGATTTTCGCATTTATACTTCTTCGGACGTTACGGGAGTTGAGCTTGGAGGCGCCATAAAGAACGTAATAGCTATCGCGGCCGGAATATCCGACGGCATTGGTTTCGGAGTGAACACGAAAGCAGCCATACTCACCAGAGGGCTTGTTGAGATAATCAGGCTGGGCTCCAGAATGGGAGCGAAAAAAGAAACATTTTTTGGATTAAGCGGAATGGGGGATCTGGCGACTACCTGCATGAGCGGCCATTCAAGGAACCGCGCGTTCGGAGAACGAATAGCAAAAGGCGAAAACTTTAACGAGCTACTCAAGAACGGCGGCATGATAGTCGAGGGCGTTACAACCGCTAAAGCGGCGTTCTTTCTTTCCAGAAGATTCAAGATAGAAATGCCGATAACAGCGGAAATATACAAAGTTATATATGAAGGGAAAAATCCGAAAGAAGCGGTAAGCGCTCTCATGACAAGGGCGCTTAAAGCGGAGGACGCATGAAAAAAATTAATGTAGGGCTTATTGGTTTTGGCACTGTCGGAAGCGGCGTTGTTAGAACGCTTCTATCAAGAAAAAAAAGAAAACTCCTGGAGGAAAGATCAGGCGTTCGCATAAACCTTGTAAAAATAGCTGATAAGGACCTGAAGCGCAGAAAAGGCATAAAGATCCCCAAGGGAATGCTTGTCAATAACTCCGATTCTGTTATAAAAGATAAAAATATCGATATCGTTGCGGAACTCATAGGGGGCATAAGCCCGGCTAAAGATATCATACTAAAATCCTTGAGCCTGGGAAAGCACGTTGTGACCGCCAACAAGGCGCTCCTCGCGGAACATGGCAGGGAAATCTTCCAAGCGTCATCGCGTTTCAGGGCTCATGTAGGTTTTGAGGCAAGCGTGGGTGGAGGAATACCAATTGTAAACGCTCTAAGAAAAAGCCTTATTTCCAATAACATACAGCTTATTTACGGTATCCTTAACGGGACCTCTAATTTTATACTAACCAAGATGTCGGAGAACGGGAAAAGTTTTGAACAGGCCCTTAAAGACGCGCAGGTAAAAGGTATCGCGGAAAAGAATCCGAAGCTTGATATAAGCG
Source organism: uncultured Planctomycetia bacterium (assembly GCA_964519195.1). Classification (GTDB taxonomy): domain Bacteria; phylum Omnitrophota; class Gorgyraeia; order JABMRN01; family RBG-13-46-9; genus CAZFLU01. The sequence goes on from CAZFLU010000092.1 coordinate 4,772, forward strand.
GGGGTGATTCGGCTCACAAGCTTGCCATACTCGCTCTTTTGGGTTTTGGAGTTAATGTTAAACTAAAGGACATCTACGTTGAAGGCATAGAGGACCTTGCGCCAATTGATATAGAATACGCTAAAAACTGGGGATATTCCGTTAAGCTTCTCGCCATAGCCAAGAAGC
>CAZFLU010000093.1:0-4900 GCA_964519195.1 uncultured Planctomycetia bacterium
AACCCACGGGGCTCATTGAAAAAGGTATTATGTACATGGCGCGGCCCTTCATTGAGTTCTTAAAGGTTTTCGCGGCTTTTGCGTAGGCGGCCCCGGGCGGCATCCAGTTATTATTAGGGCCGGCGTCTTTTTTTCTTTTCGTACATATAAAAGTAAGCTTTTCAGTACGCGCCACGTCGTTCGGATGAGTGCGGTGGTAAAACGATCCTGGCAATTTTTTTGGATTGAGCCGAATGATCTCGCCGGTTGACATTGCCTGCTTTTCCAGTTTTTCTTTCTGTTCCGGAGAGCCGTCTATGAGCACTATTTTATCAGGCCGGCACATGTCCGCCATCCTGTTCACCCAGTGCTCTAATTTTTTGTTCTCAAGTGTTATTTTTTGCGCCATACTTTTAAACAGTCCTTTCTTTTCTTGTTGTCAGGTTTCGCAGTTTTTCTGTACATGTAAATATACTGAATATATGGCGTATTGTCAACGGGTTTTTAACCAGCGATAACGCCCAGAACGCAGAATTTCTGTTTTAATTTTCAGGTTATTTCAAAAGCTGTCTCGGCAGGCCTATGTCTTTTACAATGACGCGGCCCGTATATTTGCCGGATCCTTTTCGACGAAAACCGGTTTTTAAAAGCCCGAACGTGATAGTTTTTTTGGCCCTGACACAAGCGCCGCTTGATCTGCCTGTTGTTGCGTCAAGGCCGCTTGGCACGTCAAGGGCGATTATCGGAATGCCCGAGCGATTCAAAAAATTTACGGATTTTGCGACATCGGCAGGCAGGCTTCCCCTGAAGCCGATGCCGAAGATCGCGTCGACAATTACCGAATATGACAAACGCCTCGGAATTCTTCGCAAGATGCGTATGCCCAGAGCTTTTGCCATTGAAAGGTTGGCGAGGGTTTCGGGGCTTTTTATTTTAGCCTTTGACCGCGCGAACAGCACATCTACTTTTGCGCCGCTATTTTTAATGTATCTCGCGCACACCAGGCCATCGCCCGCATTGTTGCCTTTTCCGCAAATGACCAGAACCTTCCCCTTGCGGGTTAGCCTTAGAATTTCTTCTGCGCTTAGGCGGCCGGCATTTTCCATCAGCACGATCGAAGGCATTCTGAATTTTGTGCGGGCAAGGCGATCGACCTTCATCATGCCGCCGGCTGTTACTGATCTTGATCTTAGCATGGAAAGTTCTTACGAAACAGGGCTGCCGGTCTTTATGTCTTTTTCAGGCACCAGCAGCGTAAGCGCGCCTTCATTTTTTGTGGCGAGTATCATTCCGGCGGACTCTGCCCCGCGGATGGTCGCCAGCTCAAGGTTCTCAAGCATGACCACTTTTTTTCCTACAAGCTCTTCCTTGGAATAAAAGGGCTTTATTCCGGCCACTACTTTTTTCTTTGTGAGGCCCGTGTCAACTTCTACGATATAAAGCTTGTCCGCGTTAGGGTGATCTTCCACCTGAAGGATCTCCGCTATGACGAGATTAAGTTTTTTAAAGTCTTCGAATTTAAGCACGATCGTCCTTTCCGCGAAGATTATTTCTTCTTTTCCGCTTTCTTTTCGCCCGCGCCTGTTTTAGGAGCGGCTTCTTTTGCGGGAGCCTTTCCCGCCGGTGCCGGGCCCGCCGGTGCGCCGGGCGCCGCTTCCTGTCCGGCTGCCGCTTCGGCGGCGCCGGCTGCAGGAACCGCTTTTTCTTTCTTGATCTTGAATTTAATTATTTTAAGCTTCGGAAGCCCGAAAATAGAATCTTCTTCTTCGTCCCATTTTTCTTTTTTTGTAAGCTCCTTGATCCTCTCGTATCTTTTCAGTACGGACCTGTGCTGCTTGCTTTTTTCCTTTGAGCGTAAACTCGGGTGTTGAGACATTTACTTTTCCCCCTCTCTTATAAAAGAATCTTTGTAGTCTAGCTTGAATTTTTTTAGAGCGCTTTTCGCCTCATCCATATCTTTGTAACCACCGGCGCAAATCTGGTACCAGTTGCCAGAAGGCATTATAAACGCATCTATATTTTTATTCAACAGTTTATTTTTTTCTTTTTCAGCCTGATCCGGGCTTTTATATGACACAAGCTGTATGGTGTAGCGCGCTTTAACGTTGTTTTTTTCAGGAACCGGCGCTCTTGTTTGCGGCGGCTTCGCTTCAGGGCCGGTTACTTCAATAGCGGCTAACGTTATGGTTTCTTCCGGAGGCGCTTCTACGACCTCTCTCCCCTCTCTATTTATGTTCTTTCCGCGCTCTACTCCGAGAGCAAAAGAGACAACTATCGAAAGCATTACTATTATGGAGGCAAAGATGACATTCTCGAGCGGCTGGCTCACGTAAAGTTTTTGCTGTTTACCGGTTATCTTGCTGGCAAATTGCTCAAACTTGCCCTTTTCTTTTTTAAATTCCTCAAATAATTCACTCTGGCGCTGTTCCGTCATCAATCACCCCAGCATATCGAATCGTATGTGCACATGCCGCATTTTTTTACGTCTCTTTCCGAAAGTTTAGAAAAATCCAGGTTATTTATCTCTTTCCATACTGAAACTATGAGCTTTTCAAGTTCCTCGGTCATTCGTTCTGTTATATCTACCTTTTTATCTATATAATACCCTTTTGTCAAGCCGAATTTACGAGAGCTGGTTCTTGCGGGCTCAAGGAACACAAGAACTCCTGATGAGACTTTGTATTTAGGCAATTCATAAGTGTCCCTCTCATAAAGCATTTTATAAGCTACTAACTGCCTAAGGTAATCATCGCACGAATCACTGGCAAGACTGCACTCGGAGGAGATGTTCTTCACATGGTCGTCGGGCTTACCTGTCTTGTAATCAATGACGCGTATGAGCCCGTTTTTCTCATCCTCAAATTCTATTTTATCGAACTTTCCGGAGAACGCGATATTGCCTGGCAGGGTGATCATCTTCTTCTTTTCAAGGTCAATAGGAATAACGGGAGACCTTTTTGTCATGTCAAACCAGGCCTTTAGATCTTTCAGTTTAGCCTTGCACAGATCCTCTATTTGCTTGTTCACGCCCTGCAGCTTTAGCTCCTCGAGAAAAGATTCTTTAAAGAAATCAAAAGACGGGAACGAGTTCTCATTTTTGTACGCCCGGTAAGTATCTTCAAGCGCTTTATGCGCGCAGTTACCAAAAACAAGGTGCTGGTTTTTTTTGCCGGGCAGAAGAAGCAAATTGTCATAAAGGAACTTACGTTTACATTTTAAGAAATTATTTATTTTTGTGGGTGTAAGTAAGATATTTTTAGCAAGGTCCCTTAGGGTCTCTTTAGTATCCTTAAAAGGGTCAGGCTCTTTATGTTTGAGGAATTTTTTTATGGTATCGAGTTCGTTAAAAGATACCTCCAGCGGCTGAACACCGATATTGTCAATAAAAGCGCTTTGAACCTGGTCTTCTTGCGGGCTGGCGGTTATTATGAGATTATTTTTCGGACGTGTAAGCGCGACATAAAAAAGTCTTGTTTCATCGAACAAAGAGAGGCGTATTTCCTCGGACCTTGACTTTACCTCTTCCCTCGTTTTCATTATACCGGATGGAATACGTATTTTTTCCGGCCATGGCTTAAGGGGCCAGCTTTTATCCTGGACGCAAAAAGGGATTATGCAAGAATGGAACTCAAGCCCCTTTGCCGCGTGCGCGGTTATTATCCTTACTCCGTCCTGAGTGGCTGTCACGAGCTTGCCTTCTATCGGCAGCCCTTTCTGTCGCATCGATCCAAGTTCCTTCAGGAACCCGGGAAGCCTCATGTCCGGCCTTGAAAAAGACATTTCTTTTACCATGTTCATGAAAGCCGTAAGCGCCCGCAGGTCCCTGGTTATTAATATTTTATTTTTGTCAAATATCTTTATTATGAACTTGTAAATGGCGGCATCCTCAACAAAACCCATCAGAATGTCATGGATCGGGCGCGCCATGGCGTTTTCCATGAGCCTTTTGATGACCCATACGGACCTTTCGATATTACCCGGAGACCTGAAGCGGATCTTTTTTATTTCTTTGGGGCCCAGCGAAATAAACGCGGAAAAAATATCAGGCGAACCCTTCTTGTCTTTTTTCGCGGCCGCTATCAATCTCAATATATCTTCGTGAGGTATCCGGAAGAAATCACTTGTTCTTATGCGGTAGAACAAAAGGTCCGTTTCCTCTTCTCCTATAGACGCGGCAGCGGCAAGGGAAAGCGCGTCTATCATCTGCCGCACGCGCTTCTGGCGGCTTACATCTTCTTTGCCGTCCGTGCTGTAAGGGATGCCCGCGCGCAAAAAATAGTCGACAAGCTTTAATATATAGGCGCGCTTCCGGACAAGGACGGCGATCTGATTATACGGCTTTTTTCTTTCTTCTTCCGGGATATCTTTGGAGCGGCCGATCTCGTCTTTAAGGCGATCTATTCTTTTTATGAGATAGAGCGCTTCTTCGTCGCCGGTAGAGAAATACGCTACCTCTATGGCCCCTTTTTTCGCGTCATTCCCCGGGGTTAGCTCTTTCTTTTTCTCCAGCCTTTCGGTTGAAGGTATGTTATTCAGGACCTTTTCCGAAGCGGAAATTATAGCGCCGCAAGACCGGTAGTTAGTTCGCAGGGTTATGGTTGTGAGGGCCGGGAACCTTTCCTTGAGAATGCGGAAATTTGAAACGCTGGCGCCTTGAAATCTGTATATGGACTGATCGTCATCTCCCACGCAGCATAGATTCGGATCTTTTTTATCGCAGAGCTCGAGCAAAAACTTAAGCTGCGCGCCGTTCGTATCCTGGAATTCATCCACCATTATGTACCTGTAGCGCTCGGCGTAGGCTGTTTTAAGGCTGTTCTCATTTTTAAGTATTCTCCTCGCCAGCAGGATCATGTCATCGTAGTCATAACGGCCGCGATCATCAAAAATATTATCGCTGTTTCCTTTTTTTAGCTCTTCG
>CAZFLU010000094.1:0-4856 GCA_964519195.1 uncultured Planctomycetia bacterium
CCGAAACCGTTTCAACCGATTATGACACCTCGGATAAACTTTATTTTGAACCGCTCACTTTCGAGGATGTCATGAATATCGTGGAAACAGAAAAGCCCGAAGGAGTTATCGTGCAGTTCGGCGGGCAAACTCCTCTAAACCTCGCTAAGGCTTTGCACAAAGAAGGCGTGCCTATAATCGGAACAACGGTTGCCTCGATAGACATGGCCGAAGACAGGGATAAATTCTCAAAGCTTATAAAAAAGCTTAAAGTGCCCCAGCCGCACAATGGCTCGGCAAGATCCAAAACGGAAGCCAAGAAAATAGCTTCAAAAATAGGATATCCTGTTCTTGTAAGGCCATCTTACGTTTTAGGCGGCCGCGCGATGAGGATAGTTTATGACGACAAAAGCCTCGAGGAATTCATGATAGAGGCCCGGGACGTTTCGCAAAAACACCCTATCCTGATAGATAAATTCCTCGATGACGCTGTTGAGGTTGACGTTGACGCCATATCGGACGGCGAAATTACAGTAATAGGCGGCATAATGGAACACATTGAAGAGGCCGGTGTGCATTCCGGGGACTCCGCGTGCGTCATGCCTCCGCATACCCTGGACGACGACATAATAGATACAATAAGAAAGTATACTCACGCTTTGTCCAAGGGCCTTAAGGTAAAAGGACTGCTTAATATTCAGTACGCGATAAAAAATGATACTGTATATGTTCTTGAAGTGAACCCGCGGGCCTCCAGGACCGTACCTTTTGTAAGTAAGACTAAAGGCGTTCCGCTGGCTAAACTGGCCGCTAAAGTAATGGCAGGGAAGACCCTTAAGGAGCTCGGATTCACGGAAGAAAAACATATAAATTACTTTTCGGTAAAAGAGTCAGTGCTTCCTTTTACCAGGTTCTCGGGCGTTGACATAATTCTCGGGCCAGAAATGAAATCCACAGGAGAGGTCATGGGCGTAAGCCCGTATTTCGGGACAGCCTTTTATAAAGCCCAACTTGCGGCGGGTTCATCTTTGCCTAAGAAAGGGAAAGTCCTTATCAGCGTAAAGAACGACGACAAAAGGAACATGTCATTTATCGCTAAAAAACTTCACGATATGGGTTTTGAGATAATAGCGACAAAAGGCACGGCGAAGGCGCTTAATTCAAACCGCATAAGAACGCGAATTGTCGGAAAGATAGGAGAAGGATCAAACGATATCCTTGAACTCATTCGCGCCAATGAAATTTCGCTTATTATTAATACCCCGTCCGGTAAAAAAGGACGGTCTGACATGAAACCGATAAGGAACATGGCGGTCATGAGCGGGGTGCCGTGCATAACTACCGTGCAGGGAGCGCAGGCTGCCGTAAGCGGAATCGAATCGGCCACTAAAGATGATCTTGACGTGCGGTCAATACAGGAATATATAAAAGGAACTCAAAATGCCTAAATACATTTTTGTAACAGGAGGCGTTGTTTCAAGCCTGGGGAAAGGCATAGCGTCCGCTTCTATAGGAAAACTTTTAGAGGCAAAAGGCCTTAAGATCACCATGCAGAAACTGGATCCTTACATAAACGTTGACCCGGGAACAATGAATCCGTTCCAGCACGGCGAAGTCTATGTCACGGAGGACGGAGCCGAAACAGACCTTGACCTCGGGCACTATGAACGTTTTACGAACGCGGAAATGCGCAAAGAGAACAATGTAACCACGGGAAAGATATATGATTCCGTTATTTCCAAGGAACGGCGCGGGGATTATCTTGGAGCGACAGTACAGGTAATACCTCACATAACGAATGAAATAAAAGAATCCATTAAAGCGGTAAGCCGCGGGAAACATCTGGATATTGTTATATGCGAAATAGGCGGCACAGTCGGCGATATTGAGAGCCTGCCCTTTTTAGAAGCGATCAGGCAGTTCAAGCAGGACGTTGGCCCGGGAAACGCTATCAACATACACCTTACGCTTGTTCCTTTCATAAGATCGGCCGAAGAGATAAAAACAAAACCTACCCAGCATTCCGTGGGTAAATTGCGGGAAATAGGTATTTTCCCCGACATACTTTTATGCCGAACCGAAAAAAGTTTAAGCAAATCTGTCAGGGACAAGATAGCGCTTTTCTGTAACGTTTCGCCTGATGCCGTGATCGAGGCGAGGGATGTAAAGGATATATACGAAGTTCCGCTAAGGCTGAAGGATCAGGGCCTTGACAGTATCATAATGAAGCTTCTCGACCTGAAAGGGAAAGACGGAAATTTGAGCGAGTGGAAAAAGAACGTTGTGCAAAAAGCGCTGCATCCTAAAAATAAAGTTAACATAGCAGTGGTTGGAAAATACATCGAACTTAGGGACGCTTATAAATCCATATATGAGGCACTGAAACACGGCGCTATCGCCAACGACTCTAAAATAAATATCGTAAAAGTGGACTCGGAAAATATCAAGGAAAGCACAGCGCAGAAATATCTAAGCGATGTAAGCGGCGTGCTTGTCCCCGGAGGCTTCGGCATGCGCGGCATAGACGGAAAAATAGAGGCCATAAAATTCGCCAGAGAGAAAAAAATACCCTTTTTCGGGATATGCCTTGGAATGCAATGCGCCGTAATAGAATTTGCCAGGAACGTATGCGGTATGAATAAAGCGAATTCCACCGAATTCAACAACAAAACCCCGTTTCCCGCGATAAGCCTTCTCGAGGAACAGAGGAACGTGAAGAACATGGGCGCCACTATGCGCTTGGGAGCGTACCCATGCAGGATAAAGAGCGGCACAAAAACCTATGCAGCTTACAGAAAGAACATGATACAGGAGAGGCACAGGCATAGATATGAGTTTAATAATAAATATAAAAATAAGTTCGAACTAAATGGTATGATCATAAGCGGCATACTGCCAAGCGGAAAACTCGTTGAGATAATTGAACTAGCGAATCACCCATGGTTCATAGCCTGCCAGTTCCACCCGGAATTCAGATCAAAGCCGGACATGGCGCACCCTCTATTCAAAGCCTTCATCAAAGAAGCTCTGGCGTAGAAAATAGCCTTCTTATTATTTTCATAAGCATATTGTAATATATGGTTTTATTATGATATAATAAGCGCGCAAATGCACAATATTTGAGCACTTTTCGTAATTAGTTAAACCTTTTACAATTTTCAAGGAGAGGAATCTATGCCCAGGAGAGAAGACATAAAAAAAGTACTCATAATAGGTTCAGGTCCTATAATAATCGGCCAGGCGTGCGAATTCGATTATTCGGGCACACAGGCCTGTAAAGCCTTAAAAGAAGAAGGCTATGAAGTAGTTCTGGTAAATTCTAACCCCGCTACGATAATGACGGATCCCGGCATGGCTGATAAAACTTACATAGAGCCGCTTACCCCGGACAGCCTTGAAAAAATAATAGAAAAAGAAAGGCCCGACGCTCTTCTGCCGAACCTGGGCGGGCAGACAGGCCTTAATCTTGCCTCAACGCTTTCGAAAAAAGGTATTCTTAAAAAATATAACGTGGAAACAATAGGCGTTAAAGAGGACGCGATAGAACGCGGGGAGGACAGGATAGCTTTCAAGGAAACCATGAAAAGGCTTGGCGTTCCGATACCGAGATCAGCCCCTTCGCATTCCGTTGAAGAGGCGGAAAAAATAGCGGAAGAAATGGGTTATCCCGCTGTCTTGAGGCCGGCGTATACGCTTGGAGGCACCGGAGGCGGAATAGCTTACAATGTAGAGGAACTTAGGGAAATAGCGGCAAGGGGCCTGGCCGCGAGCCTCGTGAATCAAGTGCTTATCGAAGAATCGGTTTTAGGCTGGGAAGAGCTTGAGCTGGAAGTTGTAAGAGATGAGAAGAACCAGCTTATAACAGTGTGTTTTATAGAGAACATAGACGCCATGGGAGTGCATACCGGGGACAGCTTTTGCGCCGCGCCAATGCTTACGGTGCCCAAGGAGCTTCAGAAAAAGATGCAGGGTTTTTCTTATAAAATAGTAGAGGCGATAGGCGTGCTCGGAGGGACCAATGTTCAATTCGCCCACAATCCCGAGGATGACAGGCTGGTAGTTATTGAAATAAACCCAAGAACCTCCCGCTCATCAGCCCTGGCTTCAAAAGCAACGGGGTTTCCCATAGCGCGCATTTCAAGTAAACTCGCCGCGGGTATAACAATGGATGAGATGCCCTACTGGAGACGGGGCACGCTTGAAAAGTATGAACCGTGGGGAGATTACGTTGTTATAAAATTCGCAAGATGGGCGTTTGAGAAATTCCCTAAGGCAAAGGACATCCTTGGCACGCAAATGAAAGCTGTGGGAGAGGTAATGAGTATCGGGAAGAATTTCAAAGAGGCGTTCCAGAAATCCATACGTTCGCTTGAGATAAAAAGATACGGATTAGGCGGAGCCAAAAATTTCAAGGCGCTTCCCATGGAGGAACTTAAAAAAAGACTGGCCCAACCTACAAGCGAAAGGGTATTTCTCATGTACGAAGCCCTGCGGAAAGGTATAGGCGCGGAAGAGCTTAACCGCATAACCTATATAGGCAAGTGGTTCATAAAGGAAATGAAAGAGCTCGTGGATCTGGAAGAAGAGCTGCTGAAAAATAGCTGGGGAAAATTATCGGATAAGGACCTTGTAAAAGCAAAAGAATGGGGTTTTTCCGATAAATATCTTGCCGGACTTTTTGGCGTGAAAGAAAAAGAGGTCCGGGAAAGGCGCATAGCGCTTGGGAAAACAGAAAAGTTCCTGAAAGTGCCGGTAAGCGGAGTGGAAAACGCCGCTTATTATTACTCAACTTACAATAGCGCTGAAGACGAGGTATCGGTATCGGATAATAAAAAGATAATGATCCTGGGAGGCGGGCCCAACAGGATAGGGCAGGG
>CAZFLU010000095.1:0-4840 GCA_964519195.1 uncultured Planctomycetia bacterium
GGAACATACTTCTCAAAACGTACATGCGGCTTAAATGGTACTTCAAAGAGGTTCTGCCTCTTTTTATCTGGGCCAGCGTTATCATATGGATCGGCCAGATAACCCATATTTTTGAAAAGCTGCTTAAAGTGATATCCTATCCTGTAAAACTGATAGGGCTTGACGGGGCATTGTCAAAAGTGTTCCTTTTTGGTTTTTTCAGAAGGGACTACGGAGCGGCCGGATTATACGATATGGAGCAAAAGGGCCTGCTTAGCGCGCGCGAACTTATAGTGGCGGCGGTAGTCCTTACGCTTTTTCTTCCGTGCATCGCGCAGTTTCTGATGAACATAAAGGAGCGGGGCTGGCGAATGGCGATGTACATCACTTTTTTTGTCATAGTGATCTCCTTTAGCGTGGGTTTTATTCTTAATAAACTGTTAGTAATGGCGGGGGTGGCTTAAATGTATAAACTATCTGACGGAGCGGAAGAAATACTGGAATCCTTGTGGGTTGAGACAGAGGAAAAAAAACGCAAGCCCGACCTAAGCGTATTAAGGGACGACCCTTCCCTGAACGAACTTATAGACAAAGGCTATATTGATCTTGATAAAGAAAATTTTTTAACTGCTGCGGGGCTTAAGGAAGCTGAAAAATGTATAAGGCGCCACAGGCTCGCCGAAAGGCTTCTTACGGATATACTGGACGTCAAAGGTAATGCCCTTCATGAGGCAAGCTGTAAATTTGAGCACGGGCTTCATTATGGACTGGAGGACAGCATATGCACGCTTCTCGGGCATCCTACTAAATGCATACACGGAAAGCCCATACCGCCGGGTGAATGCTGCAAGAAGGCTGAAAAAGTGCCCCAACAATTAATAGTGCCTCTAAAAGAGTTAAGGCATAACGAAACGGCCAGGATAAGCTATATAAATACGCAGGATCAGGATTCCCTTAAAAAATTACTGGCGATGGGCATACTTCCCGGGAACACGATAAAAATGCTTCACCGTTTTCCGTCGTTTGTATTTGAAATGGGCAACGCGAATTTTGCCATAGACAAAGACCTGGCGGAGAACATTCACGTAATGCCGTTAAAAGGCATCCGCTCTTGATCATATGAATTCGGACGGTCTTTTATTCTTTAAATGAATAGAGGAAGCTTCTTCTTTTTCCCAGAAACGAAAAACAACCCGCTCGCCTTCTTTTGCCTTGCAGTAACTTGCGCATATAGCGAGCGCTTTTTCACGTTCGCTAGCTTCAGCATTCTCCGGGATCATGCAGGAAGGCCCTGTCGTGCTTTCAGGCACGAAAAGCGTGTAACCGGAAGGTCTTAATTCCGATAACTTAATATTTTCCTCTTCATTCCTGCCGATAACCATCTTCCTATTTTTTGAAAGCGAAACGTGCCTTCCTATTTTAAGAAGCGCGAACTCTGTTTCTGCCGGATCTTTTGTAACGCTGAAGAGATGTTTAAGCCGCGCGGAAAAGCCCGGGTCCGTAAGAAGGCATCCGCTCGCGGGAGTCGGATAATCCTCTATACCGTATTTTGCGGCAAGCGCCATCTGGCGTTTTCTTTGCCTTCCCTCTATGTCAAGAAGGCGGCCTCTATCCACTTTTCCCTCTTTTTCCGGCATGGTTTCCTCAAGCAGTTTTGCGGAAAGGGGCCTTAATAAAAATCCGACGGCTCCGGATTCTTCTTCTACGATATTAAGCGCTTTTTTATTCTGCGACATCGGCCTTTCTCCGAGCACTTCTCCGGTAAATATAAAATCATACTTTTCTTTTTTCATTATGGCGCGGGCTCTCTTTACCATGAAAGTATGGCAATCAATGCAGGGATTCATTTGAGAACCATATCCGTGTTTAGGGTTCATGAGAACCTTAAGATGTTCCTTTGTTATATCCTCAATTATTATAGGTATATTCAGCATTTTTGCCGCTTTCTTCGCTTTTTCAGCGTTAAAAAACGGGGTAACAAAGGAAAGCGCCGTAACGCTTATGTCCTGCTCTTTAAGAATACGCGCGGCCAGAATGCTGTCTAAACCGCCTGATAGTAAACCTATTGCTTTTACCATTTTATTCGTATGAAGTTCCTTTTATCTCGTCAATATATTTTTTGGCTGAAACAGCCGCGATCGCTCCGTCGCCGCAGGCTGTGACTATCTGCCGTAAGGTTTTTTTTCTGGCGTCGCCGCTTGCGAAGATACCTTTTTGGCTCGTTTCCATGGACTCGGAAGCAAGCACATAACCATTTTCATCCATTTTCACAAGGCCCTTGAGAAAACCTGTATTCGGTACGTACCCTACAAAAATAAAAATTCCCCGGCACGGAAGAACTGTTTCTTTTTTCGTCTCCACATTATTTAAAACCACTTCCTGAACTTTTCCTTCTCCCTTTATTCCGGTAACCGTGGATTTCCACGCGAAATCTATTTTTTTGCTGGCCCTGGCCCTTTCCTGCAGTATTTCATCAGCCCTTAGCCTGTCGCGGCGATGGATTATTGTAACCTTGGACGCGAATTTCGTGAGAAATACCGCTTCTTCTACCGCGGTATTGCCGCCTCCCACAACTGCAACTTCTTTTCCTTTAAATAACGCTGCGTCGCATACGGCGCAGTAAGAAACGCCTTTTCCGCGCAGTTCATCCTCTCCCGGAACTTCCAGCTTTTTTGGCCGCGCGCCGGTAGCTACGATAACGGAATGAGCGGGGAGCGTTTCGCCTTCTGTCTTAACCTGCCAATTATCTTTTTTCGCTATTTCCTTCGCGTCAGCTATTTTAAAAATGGCGCCGAATTTTTGCGCTTGTTTCTTGAATTTATCCATCAGGTCAAACCCGCTTTGCATCTCGGGAAAACCGGGATAATTTTCAATATCGCTTGTAAGAATTGCCTGGCCCGGCGTATTAAAACTTTCCAGAACAAGCGTGTTTAATCTTGCGCGAGAGGCATAAATAGCAGCTGTTAGTCCCGCGGGGCCCGCGCCGATTATTATTATGTCATATTTTTGCATGCGTCTCCTTTTGAATTATGATTACACAGATTTTGAAATGATTACACAGATAAATTCAATCGGCGTAATCCATTAATAATCCGCGCAATCACTTTATTCGCTTTTTCTCCTCAAAGTTTTGTTGACGGAGTTTCCGATAACACTCTTCTTGCCTTCGTAAGCCGTAATTATGTCTATGCCTTTGGTGTCCGCCAGAACATTTTTGAATATCTCTTTTATCTCACCCAGTTCTTTTTCGGAAAGCGGATTAACCTCACATTGCCGAAGCGGCGTATTTATATGTATCTCGTCAGGGTTTATTTCTTCGGCAAGTTCAGCGATATCGCGGGCAAAATTTTTATTTTCCTCGGCGAACATGACCTGAAGCGAAAGCTTTCCGCCGTAAGTAAGATTGAACTCTATAAGCCCTCTTATAATATTCTTCAGTTTTATTCCTTTAGCGCCTTTATTCATGATATCAAAAATATCCTGTGAGGCGGCGTCCAATTTTGCCGATACAAAGTCGCTAAGCGCCAGGTCTTCCTGAACGTCAGGCCTGTCAATGATAGATGCGTTGGTAAGGACCGCTATTTTTTCTTTACGGATATTCTTAATTCCGCTAATGATATCGCCCAGATTTTTTGCCAAGGTAGGCTCGCCCGCTCCGGAAAAAGTTATGTAATCTATTTCAACGTCCGGAAGCATTTTTATTTCCTCAAGGATGGCGCACGTCGGAACATATATCTTCCTCTCCCTGCTGAAAACCCCCGTTTTACCGGCCTGGCAGTAAATACAATCAAAACTGCACGCCTTATCTTTGCCTCCGGAAACAGCGTCCACTCCTAAAGAACTTCCGAGTCTCCAGCTTGAAACCGGGCCGTAAATGTGCTTATATTTTTTGTCCATATGATATATTGTAACAATAGGTTAAAATAAGGCAAATACTTTTTCAAATAAAATAAATAGGGCGGCTTCATGCCCGCCCTATTTATTAACTATCTGACAACCGGTCTATTTAGAACTTAATTTCGCGGAGCTCCGATATGCGAACCCGACCAGGTTTCGCCTGTTGCGTCGTTCCATGTAAGGATAACGGTTTTTCCTATCATGTCAGTAGGGGCTTTTCTTGAAGTCCTTGTCGCTGTTATGCTAAAACTTGTTTCACCGGCTCCTGATATAGCATAAGTCCAATAAGTGTTGGTGCCCGATACAGGAAAAGTTATACCAAGGTTATTCGGGTTAGAAGTATAACTTCCGTTCTCAAGTTTATATAAATTCTCTGCGCTCCTTATCGCCCCCATGGTATTAACGGCTTCTGCTGCTCTTGCCTTTTCAACAAAGTTCATGTATTGCGGTACAGCAAGGGTGGCAAGTATACCTATTATTATGACAACCATGAGTAACTCAAGCATTGTAAAACCGGCCTTTCCTTTTAAAAACATGTACATCCTCCTTTTTTTAGTTCATCCGAGCGATGCTAGCTTAAATATGGGCATGAACATCGCTATAATAAGACCACCTATGATCACAGCCATGCCAAGCAAAACTACAGGACCCAAAAGAGTTGTAAAACGCGTCATTGCCGTATCAAGCATGTCTGTATAATATTTAGAAACCTCGTCAAGCATCCCGCTAAAATTGCCTGTCTTCTCAGCCACAAGTACAAGCTGCACGGCAAGTGGCGGAAAAAGATTTGTCTGGTATAGAGCTTCTGATAGAGGAAGCCCTCCGACAACTTTGTTCTTAGCTTGTGCTATTCTTTCTGCAAAAAGTTCACTTTGTGCTGTCTTAAGAGCGATCTCGAGCGCTTTTACAATAGGTATTCCGCTTTTAAGAAGTACGCTCAAAGTAGAAGCAAAACGTTCTAGTG
>CAZFLU010000096.1:0-4833 GCA_964519195.1 uncultured Planctomycetia bacterium
GTCTTCCTTTTCTGCGGATCAGGCCCGCGATCATGAAAGGCGGTATTGAACTTATGAATCCAACCGTGGCAGGAAACCAGTAAAGAAGAGATTCCGAATAAGCGTATTCAAGATCATAATATTTATTGGCAGACGGAGCGCGATTTATATTTTTTTCTATGGCAATAGCCCCTTTCAGGTCTTCTCCGCAAATAATCGTTCCGGTAAGTCCGATAATGAAAGGAGAAACAGCTATAATATAAAATAGAAACAAATGTTTTTTAGTAAGGGACCGTTTAAGAAGGACAAGGCCCAGGAGGCTGGCAAAGGCACTGAAGACCAAAGACACAAAAACCGATGGCCCGCAAATCGAGGCATATTGCATGAATATAGCGTGCAGAATATAAAGCATGCCTTTTATTATCTGTAAAGTTATCATAAGGCCTTTCCGAACAAGTTTATCATTTAAAACGACACAGGTCAATAAAGCTGAATAATTTTTTTGATTTTTAATAAAGTTAAGGTATACTATAAAATATGGATTATGTCGAAATATTCAATAAACGTAAAAACGCGTATCTCGTTATTTTATTATTGCTGGCCCTGTTATGGGCGGTCGTGTCCGGGCCCATGCGCGAAGTATTTGTTGATATAAGCGTAACTCCCCCTGAAAGCGCGCGTAAAACCGACTTCAGCTGGATAACCGTAAACGAATGGTTCAACAGCCAGACATACATTATAAACAGTTATTCCATGCTGAAAAACGTAAAAACTAAGATAAAGATCACTGATCTCGGAAAGGTCGTTGACGCGCGAAGGATAAGCGCCGCGGATATAATAAAGATTTCCGCAAAATCGAACGCCAGCCTGGGCGAATTAGAAAGTATCGTAAATCAGCTCACGGACCTTTACATCAATTATTACAACGCTACTTACCTTGAGGAGATCCCTTACGTTTCCGCCCCGCGCCCGCCTCTCCCCGGTATAACAGGAGATGAACTGAAGAAATTGCGTAAAGAAAAAGATAATGCACTTGCCGGAGAAAAAGAGATCAGGCTTCGCGCCAGCATAAATGAGGAGCAAATGTTAAAGCTCGACGAAGAAGCGCTCTCCCTGTCAAAAATAAAAACCGATATCGACCGCATCGAGTCACAGATAACTCAACTGCGGAAACGCGTGGACGATCTTAGAAAAGTTTATACTGAAAACTGGGGCCCCGTGGTAGAGCTTAATAAAAAAATATCCGAGCTTACCCAGGAGAAGAAAAAGCTTCTCCCATCTCTTCTCAAGCTTGAAAAAGTGAACGAGGAAAGAGATAGGCTCGCGGAGCGCGTGAATTTCGATAAGAATAAGCTTGCGCAGCTGGAGAGAGAAAAGAGCGCGCTTGAGACAAAGATAAAAGACGCGGAAACAATGCCGGAGAAGCGCTCTGAACGGTCCGGGATCGCGAGCGAAGCGAAAAAATCGGATGAAAA
The DNA here is from genome assembly GCA_964519195.1 of uncultured Planctomycetia bacterium. Classification (GTDB taxonomy): domain Bacteria; phylum Omnitrophota; class Gorgyraeia; order JABMRN01; family RBG-13-46-9; genus CAZFLU01. Next base: position 1,455 of record CAZFLU010000096.1, read on the forward strand.
ACTTTTAGCGCACGTAATAAACCCGCCGGTCCTGAACTTGTTTCCCGAGCTTGGTATAAGGCTTCTGATAGGAATGTCGTTTGGATTTTTACTCTGGCTTCTGGCGGGCCTTTTCTTTGGCAGGAGCCGGTAGCGCGAATTTTATTCCCCTAAGATCTTAACAAGGACCCTCTTTTTTCGTTTGCCGTCGAATTCACCGTAGAAGATCTGTTCCCACGGCCCGAAATCAAGCTTGCCATTCGTTATCGCGACGACCGTTTCCCTGCCCATTATCGTGCGTTTTAAATGGGCGTCCGCGTTATCTTCTCCTGTTAGATTGTGATCATATTGCGAAATAGGCGCGTGCGGCGCCAGCTTTTCAAGCCATTTTTCAAAATCTTTATGAAGCCCGCTTTCATTGTCATTTATGAAAACGCTGGCGGTTATGTGCATTGGATTTACAAGGCAGACGCCCTCTCTTACGCCGCTTTTTAATACAAGCTTTTCTATTTCAGGCGTTATGTTTATGAAATCGATGGTTTTCTTTGTGTTGAATAAAAGGTATTCGGTTAGCACTTTCACGCGTTACTCCTTATAAGCGCACCCGGGGCGCAGGGCATCATATTTCATTAGCTCTCTTACCGTTACGCATGTGAAGTATTTCCCGCTTATTGTTTTCTGAAGTCCGAGCCTTAGATCATATTCTAAGCAGAAAAAATTTCCGGCAACATCTTTTTTAAGCTTAGAGCACGGGTCGCCGTCTTCCGAGCCGCAGCACTTGCCGCAGCGGCCGCACAATGATTCATGGTCCCGGAACGTTTCTTCCTGATGCGCCGCGTAGGTTTTTTCCCCCATTTAAACTCCGTATATATACTGCATTACGTGTATGGTAAAAACCGAAGCGCCTATTATAATGCGTAAATGCCTGATAAGATTACTGTAAATGTAAGGTTCGTTCCGGTACTTCGAGATCTTATATATGCCGTCAATTATTAAAAAAAGCGCCGCGGCGAAGGAAAAATAATCTATGGTATTTTTTGCGAAGGAAGTGTTAAATATGTACGCGCATACGGCGGCTGTTATGACTATGGAAAACGCCGTAAACAGCAGTACGGCCCTGAAGATATTTTTATTCATATAGCGGTCCCATTGTGATAGAATGTTTTCATGTCCGTAGAAAAAAAAATAATTTTTTTAATAATAGCGATACTGATCTTTGCAGGACTTGTAGCGGGCTGCTCCATCCCCTTCCCCAGCAGCATACCAATTCCACGCTGGCCGTTATGGCCTATTTTTATAGATCTTGGTTATTTTTTTTAAAGCCTTTTCTTACTACAAACCCGACCAGCGTAATAAGATAAAAGATCATTATAATGACAAACGCGGCCATTATAAAAAATATCGCGATCGACCCTAATCCTAAAATGAACGGCCAAAGCACGAAGACGAGCGATAATAATAAAAGGCCGAGAAGAATAACGCCTATCCCGACAAGAAAATTTTTTAATATTTCCATATTTTTCCGCTTTTTTGCGCCTCCTCGTAATTGTTGCACATATTTTGGTCTTCGTCAACTTGATTTTTGATCGTTAGATGTGTATACTATATTTGGATGGTAATAGCATCACTGACGAGTTGTCTCGTCCTAAAAAAACAAGGCTTTTACCATCCGCTCTTTTTATACAGAGATTTTATGATAGAATTTTTTGACAAAATCTACAATTTCACCGGGTGTGTCCAGGACCGTAAAAATAGAAAGCTCGGATCGGGATACGGCGCCGCTTTTAACAACCGTGTCCTTAAGCCATTTAAGCATGCCCTTCCAGTAATCGCTGCCGGCCAGAACTATGGGAAACGGGTCGATGCGCTGGGTCTGCACTAAAGATAAAGCTTCAAAAAGCTCATCAAGCGTTCCATAACCTCCCGGAAAAACTATGAAGGCCTTACTGTATTTTGCGAACATGACCTTTCTACAGAAAAAGTATTTGAATTCGATGAGTTTTGTTATGAACCGGTTGGGTTTTTGTTCCGAAGGTATGAGTATGTTGAGCCCTATTGATATTTCCCCCGATCTTTTAGCTCCCTTATTGGCAGCTTCCATTATTCCAGGGCCTGCCCCGGTTATAATTGAATAACCGGCGCGGGAAAGCGCAAAAGCCGTATCTTCCGCAAGTTTATAATATTTATCCGCAGGCTTCGTTCGCGCGGAACCAAAAATGCTTATTCCCTGTTTTATGCACGAGAGCTCTTCAAAGCCGTCTACGAATTCGCTCATTATCCTGAAGATCCTCCAGGGGTCTTCCCTTGTGAAGGATGGTTTTAATGTTGCCATAAAGTTCCTTTATTCATTATTAAACAGTAAACACTGAATCGAAGTCGCCGTACGGGTTGGGTTCTTTTTCTTTATTTCCGGGATCCCAAAGCCACAATCCGTCAGCTACGAATTTATATCTGTATTTTCCGGGGAGAAGGTAAAATGATTTTTCCCATTCTCCGGATTCAGCGCGCTCAAGCCTGCTTGTTTCGTCCATTTTCCAGTCGTTAAAATCCCCCACCACGTAAACTTTAGCCGCTTTCGGGGCGTAAAACCGGAAAAGCTTTTCTTTTGAATACACGTTTCCGTATGTGCCGTGAAGCATTTTTGTCATTTCATAGTAAATATTTTTTGACGATTCCTCTTCTCCGATGGAGAGGATCTCATCCGCAAGATGCCCATAGTCGCAAGAGGCGCGGGCCTGGGAATTCAGCTTGAATACGGAAACTCCCTGGTCCTGCGCCCTGCGCAGGGAATCATCGTAGGAAATGAGCGTTTTTAAAAGTTTTTCCTTAAAAATATAACGTATTTTATTCAACATTTTTTGCGAAAATTCGGAATATTCATCATACATCACAACGAGCCCCCTAATTTCCGGCGCGTGATGCAGTTTGACCTTAATAAGCTCGACCATGCTAATGAGTTTTCCGACTCCCATTATGGAAAAAGCGCTCGTTTCAACAGGTATTATTATTTCCGTTGCAGCGCGAAGAGCGTTGAACGTCAAAAACCCAAGACTTGGCGGGCAATCTATTATGATGTGGTCATATTTAATCCGGCACGCGTCAATGGCGTTCGTGAGTATAAGGAGGCCGTTGTCTCTATCTTTGAGTTCGTGCTCTGTAGTGCTTAATATGATATGTGAGGAAACTAGGTCAAAATTAGGTTCCACGAACTGAATAATGTCCTCTATTTTTTTTGATTTATCGACATCGCTGCTAAACAGCGCGAAAGTAGAGAACGCAGGGTCAACCTTAACCGTTCCAAGGCCCAACGAGGCGTGTGCTTGCGGGTCAAGGTCAATGAGAAGTGTTTTTTTTCCTTTTAGCGCCAGTGCAGCCGCAAGATTGGTTGCCGTAGTAGTCT
>CAZFLU010000097.1:0-4780 GCA_964519195.1 uncultured Planctomycetia bacterium
GGAGGCACGGTGTCCGCGGAACACGGGATAGGGAAAACGAGAAAAGAACTTCTTTATATTCTTTATGGGAAAAAGGGCGTGGGTGAGATGATAGCGGTTAAGCGAGCGCTTGATCCGGGGTTTATCCTGGGCAGGGGAAATATTTTTGATATTCCTTCTTAACTGTACTCTATTTTTTCAAGCCTCGCGGTTACCCCGCCTATCCAGGGTATTTCCAATACGTTCACGAAAACGAATAAAATTAGCCTTTTTTCATCAGTGGACATGTACCCCCAGGCTTTGCCTCTTTTGAAATCTTTTCCTTCTTCTTTTACCCGCGGCCGTATTAAAAAAGCCTCGGATTCGTTCATCCCAGGCATGGAGACAGCCGCGACACTTTCAACATCCGCCCGCACTGCGTAGTTCTTTTCGCTTACCGTTATGAATGCCGCGGGGCTTTCGCCGACTCGTATCGGCAGCGTTCTTAAATAATAAGCCGCGCATACGGGGTCGTATGTATTGCCGTTAACGGGGCAGGTTTTAACAGTGCCGTCCCTTTCATTTTTGTAGTAGGCGATCTTTTTATCAACATCATAAGTTACGACCAGGTCCTTTTTATAATTACCCTCTCTTATTGTGGCCTCAAAACGCCGGCTTTCCAGGGTTTCTTTATCAGCGTATGATATGAAAGTATCTTCAACAGTAAAGAACTTGTTCAAAAAATCCGTGCCGCGGGCGTTAACCACTATCTTATAAACAGGCCTGCCCTCAAGGGTTGTGAGCTCTTTTACTTCGGACGTTGCGTGCCCTACGGGAATACCCTTCCAGGCTATTAAAAAGCTAAGTTTTTCTCCGACTTTTATATTTCCGCGCGTATTTGGGTCTGTAATCTGCGGAACCCTTGCGTTATGTATGGGCGTTATGACCGACATGTTCCCGCAGCCGGCTATTACAAGGCTTAATAAAACCGGAAATATTATATTTCGCTTCATAAAGCATATAGTACCTTACCTTAAGCCATGCTGCAAGCCGTTTCCTTCCTTGACAAACATATTCATATACTTTATAATTACAACATAATTTATTAATAGGAGGAGAAAAATGGACTATTTACTTACTGAAGAGCAGAAAATGATCAAGGACCTGACGCGGCAGATAGCTGTTGAGAAGATAAAGCCGCTGGCCACTGAATATGATGAAAAAGAGGAATTCCCATGGCCGATAGTGAAGATCCTGGCCGAATCCGACATAATGGGCATATATATACCGCAGGAATACGGCGGAATGGGTGGCGGGGTATTTGAGCTTGCCATAGCAACTGAAGAGCTTTCCTGGGGATGCGGCGGGATATCGCTCGCTTTTGCGGCGACAGGATTAGGAACGTTCCCGATACTTCTTTTCGGTAATGATGAGCAAAAAAAGAAATATCTGCCGAGAATATGTAAAGGCACCGTAGCCGCGTTCGCGCTTACCGAGGCGGAAGCCGGCTCTGACGCCGCTTCTATTAAAACAAACGCTAAAAAAGAAGGCGACCATTACATTTTGAACGGGACAAAGCAGTGGATAACGAACGCGGGCGAAGCGGATATATATACCGTAGTTGCAATGACCGATAAAACCAAGGGCGCCAGGGGCGCGACTGCTTTTATAGTTGAAAAAGGCATGAAAGGCGTTGACTTCGGGAAAAAAGAGAAGAAAATGGGAATACGCGGGTCTGCCACGCGCGAAGTCATATTTACGGACGTAAAAGTTCCTAAGGAAAACGTGCTCGGCCGAGAGGGCATGGGATTCATAGTAGCGATGAAAACCTTTGATTATTCGCGTCCGGGCGTGGCAGCTCAAGCGGTTGGCATTGCCCAGCGCGCTCTTGATGAAGCGGTCCAGTACGCGAACCAGAGAAAACAATTCGGTCAGCTGATCTCAAGTTTTCAGGGAATTCAATTCATGCTGGCTGACATGGCAATACAGGTAGAAGCTTCCCGCGCGCTTGTTTACAGGGCCGCGAAAATAATCGATTCGGGCGCCAAGGACATAGCGAAGCTTTCCGCCATGTGTAAAACCTTTGCTTCTGACGTAGCGATGAAAGTTACGACGGACGCTGTTCAGGTTTTAGGCGGTTACGGGTACATGAGAGAATACCCGGTAGAAAAATTAATGAGAGACGCTAAGATAACCCAGATATATGAAGGCACTAACCAGATACAGCGAGGGGTCATAGCGGCAAGCCTTATAAAAGAACTTAAGAAAAAGTGACCCGTTATCCGGAACTCGGACCTCGTACGGATTACGAGTTCCGAGAGCCGAGCCACGAAGACGGAGTATACGTGAATATAATCGTCTGCATAAAACAAGTTCCCAATACCACCCAGGTCAGGATCAATCCCGAAACAAATACGCTAATGCGTGAAGGGGTTGACTCGGTCATAAACCCTTTTGACATGTATGCCATCGAAGAAGGGATAAGGCTTAAAGAAAAACTTGGAGGAAAAGTTACTGTTCTTACAATGGGCCCGCCGCAGGCGGAAAGCGCTTTAAGAGAAGCCATATCGCTTGGCGCCGATGAAGCTATTCTTGTAAGCGACAGGGCATTCGCCGGGAGCGACACATGGGCAACAAGCTACGTGTTATCGCAGGCAGCTAAAAAAATAGGCGGCTACGGGCTTATTATATGCGGCAAACAGGCTTCTGACGGGGATACCGCGCAGGTAGGACCCGGCGTATCGACGTTCCTCAATATTCCGCAGGTTACGTACGTAAAGAAGATCGAGGAAATAAACGAAACTACAGCGCGGGTTGAACGCATGACAGAAGAAGGTTTTGAAATAATAGAAACACCGCTTCCGGCGCTGCTTACCGTTGTGAAAGAAATAAACGAGCCGCGCATACCTTCCTTAAAGGGAAAGATGAGAGCCAAGAGCTGCCAGATAACCAAATGGGGCGCGGAGGACCTGCATTGCGATTTTGATAAAATAGGATTGGATGGTTCTCCTACAAGAGTCGTTAAGATATTTACCCCGCCTCCCAGAAAAGGCGGCCAGATGCTAAAAGGCGATACTTCCGATATCGTTGAGAGACTAGCGCAGGAGATCAAGAATGAGCTCTGATAAAAAAATAAAGATCATCAATGAGGTTTGCGTTGGGTGCGGCCTGTGCGTAAAGGTGTGCCCGTTCGGCGCGCTAAGCATGAAAGATAAAAAGGCCGTCATTGATTATTATAAATGCACACTTTGCGGAGCGTGCGTGGACGCGTGCAACTTTAACGCCATAGAGCTTAAAACAATAGAGCGTCAGTATGACCACGCGTCATATAAAGATGTATGGGTGTTTTGTGAACAGAAAAAAGGAGTGGTCCAATCGGTTGCCCATGAGCTTTTGGGCGAGGGCGCGAAACTTGCGAAAAAACTCGGCTCCAGGCTGTGCGCGGTGCTTCTCGGCGAAAACGTTAAGGATGCCGCGAAAGAACTTTTCCAAAGAGGCGCCGAGATAGTTTACCTTGTAGATTCTCCGCATCTTAAGTATTATCAGGACGACCCATATACAAACGTTCTTACGGACCTTATAGAAAAATATAGACCCGAAGCGGTATTGTGCGGGGCAACCACGATAGGCCGGAGCCTCATAGCGCGCGTAGCTATCAAAACCCACACCGGCCTTACGGCTGACTGCACGGCCCTTGACATAGATCCCGAAAAAAAACTTCTCCTTCAAACGCGTCCGGCATTCGGCGTGAATATAATGGCGACGATCATAACGCCTAATCACAAGCCGCAGATGTCAACGGTGCGCCACAAAGTAATGAAAGAGGCCGATGTTGACGCCTCGCGTACCGGGAAGATCGTAGAAGAAAAATACGAAGACGCCTTTCTGGCCACGCGCACAAAACTTATAGACCTGGTTGAGGAAATGGAGGAAACTATCAATCTTACCGAAGCGGACGTGATAGTTTCAGGAGGCCGAGGCGTAGGCGGCCCGCAGAACTTCGGCATTCTTAAGGAGCTCGCGCTCGTGCTGGGAGGGGCTGTCGGAGCTTCAAGAAGCGCTGTAGACGCTGATTGGATACCATACTCGCATCAAGTGGGGCAGACAGGAAAAACCGTTTGCCCGAAAATATATATTGCCTGCGGCATAAGCGGGCAGATACAACATTTGATAGGAATGCAATCGTCAAAAATGATAATAGCCATCAACAAAGATCCCGACGCCCCTATATTTAAAGTTGCTACCTACGGCATAGTAGGGGACGTTTTGGAGATCGTACCCGCCCTGACAAAAAAATTCAAACAAGTTCTAGGTAAGTAAAAGCATAAAACGTCTTTTCTAATGTGTCTTTAGCCCACAAAAATACCTGGCTAATGTTCAGCATATAATAATATCTTTTTCTACTTGACAACAACAACAAAATTGTATATACTTGTATCAAGTTAAATAAAATTGATTAAAGTAATATAAACATATACAAAGGTGAAGTTTTGATAGCAGAACCGATCAATCAGGGAAAAGTAAGATACAACATACAGGAAGTCGCTAATATATTAGGTATATATAAAGGCACTATAAAGAACTACGAAGAAAAGGGAGTGTTCCCGAAAGCCCGCCGGAATCCAATTAATCATTACAGAGAGTATTCGCCGCAGGACATAGATATATTAAAACGCATATTACTTAAAGGGAGGTAAAATGAATACCCACTTTACTCTCGCGTCCGTTACGGCAAGCAAGCGTTACACAAGCTCAAGGGAGCTCGGTTCGGTAGCGAGCATTACTCAACCGCTCTGGCAGGTTTACAATGACAAGAGGCGTT
>CAZFLU010000098.1:0-4778 GCA_964519195.1 uncultured Planctomycetia bacterium
CAGATGCGCGGCTCCGCCTGCGCCGGCTATTATAACTTTTATGCCGCGGCTTTCGCACTTTTTCGCAAAATCACTTGTTAAGGCAGGCGATCTATGCGCCGAGAGTATCTTCACCTCATAAGGCACGCCAAACTCTTTGAGCGCTTCAAAGCTTGCTTTCATCGTTTCGAGATCCGAGTCGCTTCCCATGATCACGGATACTAATGGTCGTTTTTTCATCTCTTACCCCTTTTAATTGCTTTATATCCTATGTCTTTTCTATAATACATGTTCTCAAAGCTTATGTCGGCGCACGCTTTATAAGCTTTTTCGGCCGCTTTTTCTATTGTGTCCCCCAAAGAAACAACATTTAATACGCGGCCGCCGTTAGTTATTACTTTTTTATCATTTTGTAGTTTTGTTCCCGCGTGAAAAATAAAAATATCCTTAAGAGAGGCGGCCTCATCAAGGCCTTTTATTTCTTTTCCATTATCGTATTTGCCGGGATACCCGCCGGAAGCGAGAACAACCGAAACGCAGGCCTTTTCCTTCCATTTAAGGGAATGTTTGTCTATGCGCCCGTCTATAGAGGCCTCTATCAGTTCTATGAGATCCGATTCGAGCCGCGGCAGTATCGCCTGGGTTTCGGGGTCGCCGAATCTCGCGTTAAATTCAAGCAGTTTCGGCTCTCCCTTGTCGACCATTACACCCGCGTATAAAACCCCTTTGTGTGGAGTGCCTTTTCTTTCCAGGGCTTTTATGGCCGGCTCTATTATTGTTTTGATCGTTCTATCAAAGACCTCTTCTGTGACGACCGGCGCGGGCGAATACGCTCCCATGCCGCCTGTGTTCGGGCCCTTATCCCCGTCAAGCGCTCTTTTATGGTCCTGGCTTGAGGCGAGCGGCGCTATGTGGGTTCCGTCCGATATTACGATTATAGACGCTTCCTCGCCCTTCAGGCAATCTTCCACTATTATTCTTTCCCCGGAAGCGCCGAATATTTTTCGCACCATTATATCGTCTATGGCATTAAAGGCTTCTTCTTCGGTTTCCGCGACGGTCACGCCTTTTCCGGCCGCAAGGCCGTCCGCTTTTATAACTATAGGTTTTTTGGAATTTTTTACGAAATCCTTTGCTTTTTCCGCATCGTCGAATATTTCAAATGCGGCAGTTGGTATATTAGCGTTCCGGCAAAGCTCTTTAGTAAAGATCTTGCTTACCTCGAGCTTGGAAGTAGCTTTTGTTGGCCCGAAGATCCGTAGGCCCCGTTTATTAAAAGCGTCCACGATACCTACCGCAAGAGGCGCTTCGGGCCCTACGATCGTAAGGCCCATATTTTCTTTCTCGCAAAAATCAGCCAGATTTTCCACGTCATCGGCTTTTATCGCGATGTTTTCCGCGAGCTGCGCCGTGCCTCCGTTGCCGGGAGCGCAATAGAGTTTCTTGGCTTTCGCGCTTTTTTTAACGCTCGCCAAAAGCGCGTGCTCCCGTCCGCCTTGACCGATCACGAGTATTTTCATGATTAATTTTTAACGGATAGGGACTATAATTTACATTTTCTATCCGCTATACGCTATTATATTATCTCCACTGTTTTTTTGCCCCGGATAATTTCACCGATGATCCAGCTGCGAAGTTTGTGCTTTTGAAAAAGATATTTTTTTATTTTAAGTATCTCGCTTCTTGGCGCGGCCAGCACCATTCCTATACCCATATTAAAAGTCCTGTACATCTCGCTTGTTTCAATGGCGGCTTTTTTCCTGATAATACTGAACAGCGGATGAACGTCCCACGCGCCTTCGTGTATTACGGCGCTCGTACTTTTGGGAAGGATCCTGGCTATGTTGTCATAAAAGCCCCCGCCTGTTATGTGCGCTATCCCGTTTATAGTAAATTTTTTTAAAGCGCCTAGGATAGGCTTTACATATATCTTTGTCGGAGCAAGCGCCATTTTGCCCAGCTTTCCTTTAAGTTCTTTCTCCGAAAACGCTTTTCTTACAAGTGAAAAACCGTTTGAATGAAAGCCGCTTGATTCGATGCCTAAGAGCAGGTTCCCGTTTTTTATTTTAGAGCCGTCTATCACTTTTTTCTTTTCAACTATCCCAACCGCGAATCCGGCAAGGTCATACTCATCCTTTTTATACATGCCCGGGAGCTCTGCTGTTTCGCCGCCTATAAGCGCGCATCCTGAAATGCGGCATCCTTCCGCTATCCCTTTTATTACGGCCTTTGCCGCGCGCGCTTCGAGTTTTCCGGTGCCGAAATAATCAAGAAAGAATAATGGTTTTGCCCCGCAGGCCACCAGGTCATTAACGCACATGGCAACAAGGTCTACGCCTACAGTGTCATGTTTCCCGAGCAGGATAGCTACTTTAAGTTTTGTGCCGACTCCGTCTGTAGAGGCCGCCAGAAGAGGATTTTTGTAACCGTAAAGGCCTGGGTTAAAAAGTCCGGAAAATCCTCCGATGCTACCGACGCATCCTTTTATATTTGTGCTTTTTACGAAAGGTTTTATTTTATTTATAAAAGTATTCGCCGAATCTATATCAACGCCGGATCTTTTATAAGAAAGCTTTTTCATATTTTTAATAATGATTACGCAGATTGTAATCTGCGTAATCACTTTTTACGTTGTTAATCTCTTTAGAACTTCCCTGTACGCTTCCTCAACGCCGCCAAGATCGCGCCTAAAACGGTCTTTGTCCATTTTTTTGCGCGTTTCTTTGTCCCATAGCCTGCATGTATCGGGAGATATTTCATCGGCTAATAGAATTTTTCCTTTATGTTTTCCGAATTCAAGCTTGAAGTCTACCAGTATAAGCTTGCTGTGATCAAAAAAAGTTTTTAAAATATTATTTATTTCAAAAGTTCTTTTCTTAATAAAATCCATCTCCTCTTCGGTTGCGATACCAAGCGCTTTCGCATGATAATCGTTTATTAAGGGGTCGTGAAGCGCGTCTTCTTTATAATGAAATTCAAAAACAGGCTCTTTAAGTTCCCTGCCCTCTTCTATTCCAAGAAGTTTTGACATGCCGCCCGCGACTATGTTTCTCACGGTTACCTCAAGCGGTATTATTTCTACTTTTTTTATGAGCATGTTCCTGTCATCCAGTTGCTCCACGAAATGCGTTTCAATGCCTTTTGATTCAAGAAGTTTAAATGTGACGCTTGAGATTTTATTGTTAACCACGCCTTTTCCCTGTATTTTGCCGCGTTTAGTGGCGTCAAAAGCGGTGGCGTCGTCTTTGAATTCCTGCACATAAAGATCAGGATTATCCGTTTCGTAAACTTTTTTGGCTTTTCCTTCGTAAACCAGCTTTCCCTTTCTCATTCTTCCTCCTCCGTACTTACAACTTATAACTCAAAACTTCCAGCTTATAGCTATTTATATTCCGGCTTTCCTGAAGATCTTATCTACATATTTTATATGGTAGCCTAGATCAAAGCAGTCATCGATCGTGTCCGAACTCATAACAGTTCTTACTTTTTTATTTAGTTTTAACGCTTCCTTGAAATCTATATCTTCTTTTTTCATGTTAAGCGCCGCTTCCTGCACAATGTCATACGCTTCTAATCTTGTAAGGCCTTTCTTAATAAGTTCTAGAAGCACTCTTTGCGAGAATATGATCCCGCGCGTTTTTCCAAGGTTCTCTTTCATTCTCTCTTCATTAACTGAAAGTTTATTTACAAGGTCCGTCATTTTAACTAACATATAATCAACAAGTATTGTTGAATCAGGTATTATTATTCTCTCAACGGATGAGTGCGATATGTCGCGTTCGTGCCAGAGCGGCATGTTTTCCATGGCAGCTAAAGCATTACCTCGTAATATGCGCGCGAGTCCGCATATTCTCTCGAACATGATAGGGTTCTTTTTATGCGGCATGCTGGAAGAGCCTTTTTGAGTAGGCGAAAAATATTCCTCAACTTCTCCTGTTTCAGTTTTTTGAAGCGCCCGGAATTCGGTCGAGAATTTCTCAAGAGATGTGCCCACGATAGCAATAGCGTTAAGGTATTCAGCGTGCCTGTCGCGCTGCAGGATCTGCGACGATACGGGAGCCGGTTTAAGAGCGAGCTTTTTGCACACGTATTCCTCGATAAACGGCTCTACATTCGCGTGCGTTCCTACAGAACCGGAAATTTTGCCATAAGAGATACCATCTCTGGAATTTTTAAGTCGTTTTATATTGCGTTTTGTTTCTTCATAAAAAAGCGCGCATTTTAGCCCAAAAGTTATAGGTTCCGCGTGCACGCCGTGTGAACGGCCTATCATTATCGTGTTCCTGTATTTCTTCGCCTTGAGCTTGAAGGCCTTTAGGAGCGCTTCAGCGTCTTTTATTATAATATCCATTGCTTCACGCATCGTAACGGAAAGCACCGTATCTATAACATCGCTTGATGTCAGGCCAAAATGGAGGTATTTAGCGGCCGGCCCAACATTTTCAGATACGTTAGCTATAAAGCTTACAATGTCATGATTTGTCTTTTTTTCTATTTCTTTTATGCGGTTTATATCGAATTTTGCTTTTTTCTTCAGTTGAAAGAGGTCCGCTTTGGGCATGATCTTGAGTTTGACAAGGGCCTCGCACGCCAAAAGTTCCACTTTCAGCATGTTCGTGAATTTATTATGTTCTGACCATATTCCGGCCATTTTGGGAGGGGTATATCTTTCTATCATATATCTCCTTATTAGATTTATGATTTTATACTATATATAGTATCTTGTCAACGAAAAGGCGAGGCGGTGTCATTTAAAATCCAAAAGTGCACACTTATTGACGGATTTAAGGTTCAAAAGT
>CAZFLU010000099.1:0-4773 GCA_964519195.1 uncultured Planctomycetia bacterium
CGGAAAGAAGCGGCCAGGTATGACGTTAATTCCAAAGAAGCTGATTTTATGCCAAAAGTATATCTTAGCGGATCGCTTGGAAGAAGCGGGGATAGTTTTTTACCGAAAGATAATGAATGGTCAGCCGGAGGGCTTATATCTTTTCCGTTATTTGAAGGCGGAAGCCGCGTAGCTGAACTATCAAAATCAAGGTCCAGGTTAAGAGAGGCTGCCGCCCAGGAGCGCGGCGGGCGCGACAGCGTCCTGCTTACACTGGAGCAAACCTGGAAAGACCTGAAGGATGCCCTGACAAACGTATCGGTCCAGAAAAAATTCCTTGAAGCGTCTACAGAGCGCGCTAAAATAACAAGAGCCCAATATTCTACGGGCCTGGCGTCTTTTAATGACTGGATAATCATTGAGGATAATCTTGTCCGCGCTAAAAAGTCTTATCTCGCCGTGGAAGCCGAGATGCTCATCGCGGAGGCTTACTGGGTGCAGGCAATAGGAGGAACACTTGAATATGATGAAGAATAAAAGGGCGATCATTTTTATACTGATATTTATAGCGGTCGTTTTTGTGTTTCTTTATAGCAAAAAGGGCGTTAATGTGAGCGAAAAAACCTTGCTTATTAGCCCTGTTATGGATAATATCTCGATAACAGTTACGACTACCGGCGTTGTTGAACCGCAGAACCGTCTGGAAATAAAACCGTCAATTGCCGGAAGGATAGAAAAGATCATGGTTAGAGAAGGTGACCATGTCAAAGAAGGCGATATTCTGGTATGGATGAGCTCTACCGAAAGGGCAGCCCTGATAGACGCCGCGCGCGCGCAGGGAGAAGAAGCCCTGAAGTATTGGGAGGAGGCCTATAAAAAAAGCCCTATTATTTCGCCTTTAGACGGCGAAGTTATTGTGCGCGCTGTTGAGCCGGGACAGACAGTAACTACGCAGGACGCCATCCTGGTGCTCTCGGACCGCTTAGTAGTGAGCGCGCAATTCGATGAAACAGATATAGGAAGAGTGAGAAAAGGCCAAAAGGCTGAAATAAATCTTGACGCTTATCCTGAAATAGAAATAACGGGCACCGTGGATCATGTAGCGTATGAATCAAAAATAGTTAATAATGTAACGATATATGATGTTGACATACTTCCGGACCGCTCCCCAGAGATCATGCGTTCCGGAATGAGCGTTACCGTGGATGTTGTAGAGGAAATAAAAAGCAATGTTTTAACCATTCCTTCAGCTGCGATCAACTATGAAGAAAATAGAACATTCGTGATCGTGAAGGAGAAAAACGGAAAAATAGAAGAGCGAAATATAAAAATAGGGGTTAATAATGACAAGAACGCGGAAGTGATATCAGGGCTTTCCGCGGGCGATAAACTTTTAATTAAGGACCTTGGGTATTTGCCCAAGAAAAAAAGCGCCGGAACAAATCCGTTCATGCCCACAAGAAGACGATGATAAAGATCCAAAATATAAGCAAGACTTACGGAAAAGGGGACGCGGTGGTACCCGCCCTAAAGAGCGTGTCGCTTTCCATTGAAAAAGGCGAATTCGTCGCGATAATGGGGCCTTCAGGTTCCGGGAAATCAACGCTTCTTCATGTGCTTGGTTTTCTTGACAGGCCTGATACGGGTTCCTATAGCATATTGGGGAATGATACATCAACTTTGTCAGATGACGAATTAGCACGCCTTAGGAACAGGTTGATAGGGTTTGTATTTCAGCAGTTCCATCTTTTACGCAGGACAAGCGCGATAGAGAACGTGGAGCTACCGCTCGTTTATTCCGAAGGAAAAAGCATAAAAGCGAAAGCGGAAAAAAAACTGGACGAAGTAGGTTTAACGAAACGTGCCCGGCACCTTCCGAGCCAGCTTTCCGGGGGCGAACAGCAGCGCGTAGCGATAGCGAGGGCCCTTGTCAATGAACCCATGATAATTTTCGCTGACGAACCAACGGGAAACCTTGATACAAAGAGCGAAGAGGACATCATGGCAATAATAAAACGCCTGAACGAAGAAGGCAAAACCATAATAATGGTAACCCATGAGGAGGAGATAGCCGGTTACGCGAAGAGGATTATAAAAATGCGGGACGGTCAGATCATTTCTGATGAAAAACGCGTTTCAGCTGACAAGGAAAATAACCAGGATGTATCGATAAAGGAAGCCCTAAAAGAACATTCAGAGTTCGGAAAAATAGAAATGATAGAGCATGTTAAGCAGTCATTCAGGGCTATTTATTCCAACAAAATAAGGTCGTTCCTTTCGATGCTCGGTATTTTGTTCGGCGTTGCCGCGGTCATAGCCATGCTTGCGCTTGGCCAGGGCGCGAAAGAATCCATAGAAGAGAGAATTAAAAGTCTCGGGTCTAATCTTTTATCTATCAGGGGAGGTTCGGGAAAGGTGAGAGGTTTTAGCAGCGCTGCCGGAACGTTTACCAGATTTAATGCCGAAGACGTAAGGGCCATAAGAAATCTGTCGCCTTTAATAGCGAAAGCAAGCGGTTATGTTAATGGCAGCGGGCAGGTCGTTTATTTAAATGAAAACTGGAATACCAGCATAGAGGGCGTGGGATATGAATACGGAGAAATGCGCGCGACAATACCGGAAACTGGAAGATGGTTCACGCAAAATGAGATCTTAAAGCGCGATAAAGTGGTTATACTGGGCACCACCGTGGCGCAGAAGCTTTTTGAAAATCAAAATCCTCTCGGAGAGGATATAAAAATAAACAGGGTAAATTTTAAGGTAATAGGCATTGCGCCTGAAAAAGGATCCGGAGGCTGGAGAGATCAAAATGATATTATTTATATACCTTTAACGACAGCCATGTATAGGCTTCTCGGGAAGAATTATCTCGACGGTATTTATGCCGAGGTAAGCGATGCCGGTTCGACTCAAGAAGCGCAGGATAGATTGGCGCTTCTTATAGCGAAAAGACACAATATATATAAAAATGAAGAAGAGTATTTCCATATACGCGACATGAGCGAAATACAGGAAATGTTAACAAGTACGACCCGCACAATGAGCGTGCTTTTGGGTTCTATAGCCGCCATATCGCTTTTGGTTGGCGGCATAGGAATAATGAATATCATGCTTGTTTCAGTGACCGAACGCACCCGCGAAATAGGGCTTCGAAAAGCCATCGGAGCGAGGGCAAAAGACATCATGACGCAATTTTTAATAGAAGCGATAACCATGACGTTAAGCGGCGGAGCAATCGGCATATTATTCGGGATAGCCGTTTCCATTTTACTTTCTTTGTTCGCCGGCTGGGCAACAAAAGTTACTTTTAGCAGCATAATCCTGGCTGCCGGATTTTCTATAGCCGTCGGGATGTTTTTCGGATTATGGCCAGCGAAAAAGGCATCGGAACTTAATCCAATAGAGGCGTTACGATATGAATAATAAAGGGTTTACCCCGCCCTTAAAGACAAAGGCGGGGAAACGATCGATAAAATGATAAACAGAACGAACAAAGTGAATATAAAAGATCTTATACTGAAAGAGCTTGAAGAGGCCCTTGTTCGATCCGGCGAACGTTCATACAGGGCGAAGCAGGTTTTTACCTGGGTGCATAAAAAAGGCGTGAATGATTTTGATAAAATGAAAAACCTGCCCGGAACGCTTCTCGCGAAGTTAGATGAGCGGTTTTTTATAAGCCGGCTTGAATGCAAAGAGCATTTAAGATCGGAGGATAATGCTGAAAAGTTCATTTTCAAATTAGATGACGGCTATTTTATCGAAAGTGTACTTATATCCGATAAAGAAAGAAAAACCATTTGCATTTCGAGCCAGGTTGGCTGTAAATTCGGCTGCGCGTTTTGCGCGAGCGGACGCATGGGATTTATAAGGGACCTTACGCCTTCGGAGATAGTCGGGCAGGTATTTCACGCGAAATATGAATGCAAAAAAGATCTTACTAATTTTGTTTTTATGGGCATGGGCGAGCCGCTGGATAACGCGAATAATGTTCTAAGGTCCATAACAATAATGAATTCACCCGATTCAATGGGCATAGGCTCAAGAAGAATTACGATATCTACAGCCGGCGTGATACCCGGTATCAAAAGACTGTCTAAGCCGGGCAATCAGATAAATCTATCGGTTTCCCTTCACGCCGCTAATGAAAAATTGAGGAATGAATTAATGCCGATAAATAAAAAATACCCGTTAAAAAAACTTATTGAAGCCTGCAGGAATTATGTAGAAATTACAGGCAGGATCCTGACGCTTGAATACGTTCTCATAAAAGATAAGAACGATACGCTAAAAGACGCTGATGAGCTTGCCGGCATAGCTAAAGAACTGAAGGCAAAAATAAACCTGATAAGGATGAGCCCTGTGCCGGAGGCTAATTTTGCTCCGACAGACCAAATAACGGCCGAGGTATTCAAAAAACGGATTTTGAATAAGAACATAACAGTGACCCTGCGCAGGTCAAAGGGCGGGGATATATCAGCCTCATGCGGGCAGCTTGCGGGAATGAAAAGCTTAACGTAAAGGTTAATGATCATGGCAAACGGAAAAGATTACTATTCGATATTGGGCGTTTCGGAAAGCGCCAGCCTTGATGAGATAAAAAAAGTGTATAGAAAACTTGCTTTCAAATATCACCCTGATAAGACTTCGGAAGATAAAAGAAAAGAAGCGGAGGAAAAGTTCAAGGAAATATCGCAAGCCTACTATGTTCTTAGTGATCAAAAAAGGCGCGACGAATATGACAATTACAGAAAAGGTTACGGAAAGTTCACAGAGGGGGGCGGCGATTTCGCTGAA
>CAZFLU010000100.1:0-4767 GCA_964519195.1 uncultured Planctomycetia bacterium
CCTGTTTCAGAACCTTTTGCCATTCCCTCGTCGGCAAATGAGAGCGCGGTCATAGAAGCTATGATAATAGCGCACATTAAAATTATGCCGAAAAACTTTTTCATCTGTCACCCCCCCTTTTTTCATTATTAATTTATGTTAAGTGTATCATAAAGCTAGCTATTTGTCAAATTATCTTCATTTAGCTTTGAATCAAGCCAGCCCTTCACTGTCTGCATGACCTCGCTGTTAAGCTTGTAGCGCGTTACGGTATCTTTTTCATGAACCATGTCTCCGAGAAAATGATCAAGCCCCCTGAAATAAGTAGCTGAAATAACCGGAGGCGTCTCTCCTCTTAGCCCAGCGTTTTCTAAATCTTTTATGTAAGATTCTCTTATAAGAGGATCCTTTCGTCCGCACAAAAGAGTTATCGGCGTATTAACGTTTGCCGCTTCGCTTAGTACATCTTGCGACAAAAGCGCGCGCATGCGTTTTATAAAAACAGGTTTCCCATGTATAAAAACATAGTCCCCTTTGGCGGCTTTGACGAGCGCGAGCGTTTCCTCGCGCGCGCGTTTTAATTTTGCCGCGTAGGCCGCGTCTATTTTTTCAAGCGATCTCAAGGTCTCTGTTGCCAGATCGGAGTCATAGTCAAATACCGGCTTTGGTTCTATGGGGCTTAAGAGAAGCGCTCCTTTAAATTTATTTTCGCGCGCCGCCAGGTTTAACGCATACTCACAAGAGGAAGAGTGCGTAATGATAAATGTTTTAGACGCATCGACGTTTTCCTGATTCACGAGAAAGCTCAAAGCATTTTCCACATCCTTAAGCGAATCTTCAAGCGAGGCTCCGGCATAGTTGCCCTGGGAACTCCCCATTCCCCTTTTGTCAAAGAAAAGCGTTACATAACCGTTAGCTGCCAGAAATTCAGAAAGGTCCGTATACATGCCGGCATTTTGCCTATTGTATGGGCCGTTGCCGCATACCAAAAGCACGCCCGGCGCCTTAGCCGGCAGCCCGTCGGGCAGGACAAGGGTCCCGGAAAGCGCGATATCTCCGGAAGGAAAAAGGATCTCTTTCTTCTTAAGCTTAGGATCGCTACCGGAGTAACTATTTACGTCCAGCTTAACAGGCCCGGGCAAGCGGTCCATGACGATGGAAAACATTTTTATCTCTATTCGCGCTATGCTTTTATCGCGCTTTGATACCCAAAGGCGTATTTCAGGCATGGCCTTGGATTTTACTATAAGACATTCAACTTCTTCTTTGTGGCCGAGTACACTTATGTATTCATCTTTTATGGACGTGAACACTATTTTTCCGTTTACAGGAGGGAATAGGACATTTTTTACGTATAGAGCGTTAAAAGACTGCGAGCCGCCGCGCGAAAAATCGTATTTTTTAATGAAAGGAAGATATGTAAGAGGAGAAAGCGGATCAAAAAGAACCGAATTATTTTTACACGCAAGCCCTGAAACAGTTATGAATTTTGACCCGGAAGCTCCAAGATAATCCGCTGAGGAGTGGTTGTATTTTATATTCAAAGTTGTAACGATAGAGCCGTAGTTTTTGGTCTCCCTCAGGAATTTTTCCGCGGTAAAGGATTTCCTTGAAAAAGCGGCCTTTTCTTTGACAAGTTTTTTGTCCATTAGCCGGGGCGTGAGAGCGGATGATTTGTAAATTATCTTATTCTCGGTTTGGTAAGAATCTATCTTAACGTAACCTATCGGCCCTAAAGGGTCCTCGATGCCGTAAAAATACACGTTGTGTTTTTCTTTTGCAAGGAACAAAAAAGAGAGGGCAAGCAGCGAAATCGCTAAAATAACTCCTATAGCGAGAAGGAAATAGAATTTTCTCATCTTTCTCATCGCAGATCCACCGAATCGATCTTATATTCTATGGTAAGAGGCGGCACCCCGCGCGCCTTCGCGAACTTTAGCTTAGACCTTAAATAGTTATAAACTTGGGGCGGACAGTTGTTAAGCTGGTGCGCGAAGGATATAGTGTTGCCTTCCGACAGGAAATTTTTTGTTGGATCGGTCAGGCTTCGCATAGAGAACTCTTCCGGGTCAACGGGATAGAATGAGGTAATATATACTACCCTGTTTTCCGGATCCTTGAAGCTTACCTTAAGCTTCAAGGAATAGATGGTCTTGTTGGAACCGTTGGTTATGGTCCCCTCTATCATGGGCCTTCCCCTGGCTCCGCCTTTTCGTTCGACCTTTCCCCAAACTTTTATTTTTATCATATCCTGAAAAAGCTGAGCGTTCAGCGACCGGAAAGAACGGGCGTAATCGTTTTCGAGGTTTTGTTTTTTCCACTCCAGGTACGCGTAAAAACCAAAGACTGTAAGCCCCAGGGCGGCGGCTATGACAAGGAACGATACGCCTACCACAAGAAATGTCCTTACCTTTTTGCGCATTTAGTACCTTCTTTTTCCTTTATGCTTTCCGCGTACGCGTTCCGCGCGGAATTAAAAAAATCAATGTAGCAAGCGCTCCTATAGTCCGGATACGTCCAATCAAGAGGCTTAAAAGTTTTGTTCTCGAAAGTAAGCTCAAGGTCCGCGTAGATACCGTTTCCCAGCGCGATCCTGTGGCTACGGTTCTTGGTCGTAAAAAGCACGAGTTTTGCAAGCGTAAAATACCCGGGATCAATGTTGATCTTGCGCCTTTTTCCTTCCGAAAAGCGGCGCTCAAGGCTGTTAGCATATAGTTTAACGCGATAACAGTTTTCAGTAGGAACGGTTTTCCTGAAAACCAGGAATTTTCGCTTAAGATCCGGCCCCACTTCTTTTTCATAATACTTGGTGTAGACAAAATCAAACGGCCGGCTTTCAAGGCCGAGCGGGCCGAATTTCTTAACAAGTGTTTTTTTTACTTTTTCAAAAAGCGCCTCGTCATTATATATGGCTCCCACTATCAGTTTCGCGGGAGTGTGTTTAGTAGGAATGCCCATTTGGATCAAAACCAGGATTATAGGTTATGCACGAAATCAAATAATATTTTTTCACTCGCTCCGTGGAATCTATGGAACTGTATCCCCGTATTAAAAAGCCTTTTTTGCGAGTTTTTTTCATCTTCTATGGCTTCGCTGGTCCAGACTACCGCTCCGTCTATCCTGATCAAACGAGCGTTATCCGGCAGTTTTATTTCAAGCAAAAGCGGGTATCCTTTAGAAAGGCGTTCCTCAAGAAGGAGGCGCACACCCTTGGAGGATACATCCATGCTTTGTGTTTCTTTGGTGTTTTCCTTTGTGGCATAGCGGACGCGTAATGCTATATTGAGCCTGTCGGTGGACCTTCTTTCCCCTCCGTCCCAGTAGCCCTTTAATTTTACAAGCTGCATTTCATCAGAGCGTTTTTTACGCTCATCCAGGGTAAGCGCTGTAAATACCATAACAAGGATGGATACGGCCAGAAGTTCAATAAAAAGTATGATCATTTGTCTTCACTCGCCCGGGCGCTTATGCATTCCTTCAAAACCTGGCGGTCTTTAGCGGATATATGATCAAAAAATATCGCTACATCATAATGAGATATCTTTTCGTTCTCGATCACGGGATGCTCCCGAACTACGACACCTTCGGTCTCTATTTTAACGGTCTTTGAGGTGTCTTTTGACCTGCCGGGCTTTGGCACGATAAGGATTATTTTTATGCGTGATAATAACGGTATCTCATTCTCGACTTTACAGTAAATGCCGGACGCGCTGATGTCAAGCGTTTTAGTTATTATGTCAACGTCTCCCGATGTGACCTTAATCGAAACGTTAGCGTTTTTAAGCCTGGGATATTTTCTTTTGTCAGATTTCGACATCTCTTCCTCCTAGCCGGGCGGCCATGTAAATTTCCGGCCGCCTAAAAGATGCAAATGCACGTGAAATACTTCCTGTCCGGCGTCCTTGTTGCAGTTAAGAACTAACCGGTAGCCGGAACTTTCAATTCTATTTTCTTTTGCCAGCCTGTTAGCGATATTTACAAGTTTTCCCATAAGGGCAGCGTCGTTTTCTTTTATATCTGTTAGGCGTTCAATGTGCGCTTTTGGTATTATAAGCATGTGAACAGGCGCCATGGGCTTTATGTCCTTAAATGCCAGGGCATCCTTATCATTGTAAGCGATCTGGGCCGGAATGGCGCCGCTTACTATTTTGCAGAAAACACAACCCTCATTCATCCTTATAATTATATTCCGAAAACAGCGCTATTTCAATACTATTTATTGTATAATCGGGATAAGCAATACTTTCATTTGATAAGAGGCATAAGGAGAAAGGATGTTGCGGAAGGGTTATTTCTTTTTTTCCTCAGCCGTATCCGCGGATGATTTTTTTGATTTTTCCCAGCAGGCCTTACTGCAGAAGTATCCGCCTTCACGGTAGTACCATTTTTTCTTAATACTTTTGTTGCAGGAGATACATTCTCTTGGACGCGTTGCCTTTGTAAAGGCAGGCATATTTTTTTTTGCTTCCGGACGGGCCTCTTCTTTTTTCGGGGCATCGTCCGAGACGGTTCCATTTTTAGAGGTGTCTTGCGGCTGAATCTCCTCTTTTTTAGGCTCTTCAGTTTTTGGCGCCTCTTCTTTCGGGGCTTCTTGCGAAGGGGCTTCAGGCTTTGTTTCTTTTTTTTCGTTTTCAGTCATTTTTTTATTACTCGTTAAACACGAATTCAGGTTCCAGGACCGGAGCGTAGTCTTCAGGTATAGGGAACGGGAATGTAAGGGTTTCATATAGGCCGGACCCTGTCCTTACTATGGCCATTCCGAGGCCCTTTGCCAGGCCAACAGTCAAG
>CAZFLU010000101.1:0-4659 GCA_964519195.1 uncultured Planctomycetia bacterium
TATATTGATAAAACTGATGAATATTTAAATGGCACAGAATACGAAGGCTTAACTAGCCGCCAGATAGCTAAGAAGTTCTGCAAGAATTCCTATTCATTAGATTCCCTGCGTACACTGCGCACCAAAGACACAAGCTTTGATTATAAATACATAAGAGCTATGCTTTCTTTGTATGGCACAGACGAAGAAAGTCGTAATGTTAATATTTCAGCACGCGGAAAACGTTTTGACCCTTCGATGAAAGGAAAGCAACGCACGAGTGTGAGCAAATGGGAATTGTTGGATCAATTTAAAGCAGATCTTCGCAGGTTGCAGCAGGAAGACATAGACAAATTAAGAAAGACGAACGGATTAGGCGCAATAAGAAAGCTTCTTATCAAATTAGGCATAGCAGTCACTGAAGCCATTGACGGAAAATTCTTAATACAAGAAGTAAATATATTTTTAAAAGAGAATCCTGAAACCTCTTCTGAGGAGAGTGAGCCAACACCTAATATACTTCGCTATGAAGGTGACGGGAGAAAGTTAATCGCTTATGGAGCTGACAATTTTGATTTTATAGTAAAAATGCCAAAAACCTCTGACATAAAACAAACGGTGCTGCGAAGCTGCCTCAATGGCTATAAAATAGCTGAAGAAAAATTGAAAGGCTTAGCTGTGTCAACCATGGTTATTAATGCTACCGATGGTACAAGAAAATCATTTAGCTACATTTTAGAAAATCGTGGCGTTCAAAAAACAGATATAGCTATTATCCAGAAAAAAGTTGTACCCCTTATTGAGTATTTGAAATATTTATATAAAGCTGGAAAAATTTCCGAAGCACAGGACTTTATAGACAAATATAAGGAATTTATAATAAAAATGTTCAGGCGAGGTGTAATAGATCTTGATTTTACATACCCCTATAACAATTGTGGAGTGGATCCGGAAACAGGGGATATATATGGTTTTGATTTTGGAGATTTATCAAGTGAAGAAAGCGATCTAGGAATGTATTTTGAGAACATACACAAAACAAATCAGTATTTCTATGATGACTTAACACAGCAAGTCGGTAGAGAAGTAGCATCGTATTTTGCCTTATTCCCCTTTACTGAAGACGATTTCTTCACCAAGTCCGGGGAGTCGCTCTTTGGAGTAGATTTTGATCCTGAAGATGTAGATAGTTTTAAAATGGTATTCCCTTATACAGAAAAAGAAATAAGGGAGACATTCATGCGTTACAAAGTAGATGATGAGTCTACTACTGCAAAAGAGACAAAGGAAGATAGGAAAGCAGCGGATGGTTCTCCATATAATATATATAATCTTCTTACAAAATTCGCTGATCATCCCACTGATGCAGAAACGATCCGGCAGGCCACAAAAGGTAGAATGCCTGACGGGCATTTATCATTGGATACAGTAGAGCGGGACCTTAGGGCTCTTACGCGTATGCGTCTTGTTAAACTACGTACGGTTGCGGGAGATAATAAAACGATTACCTATGAAGCAACAGACTTAAGCCCACCCCAACGCGATTATATATTATCAGTACTTCATGATCTTGGCAGCAGGCCAAGCCGCCATGAGAAAATTATTGCTGTAAAAAAAGTAGCTAGACATATGGCTTCTTACTTTGGCAATGGGGATATGCTTGCAAGTTTCTATCAGATAGTGGATTCGTATGAGAGAGAAAAAGCCGCTTACGTACTTGCCAATTATCCCGTAGATGAACTATTATCAGATTTTTCCGCCCTTTCACCTGAAGATCCTGTCTATAGGCTTACTGTAAACGCTTTGGCGATGAACGTTAACCTGAATTCTTATGCCAGGATCCATCAAAGATATCCTTATATAGCAAACAACGCAGCGAAAAGACGCGATCTTTCATACATTTTACGATGCATCCAATACCATGCTATAAGAATAGAAAATGCGGGAGACGGAACTCATACTGATATCAACAGGCGGACATGGACCGGGCGCGGTGATGATTCTATCCATAATATCGAGGCTGAAGCGAATGCAT
The DNA here is from genome assembly GCA_964519195.1 of uncultured Planctomycetia bacterium. Classification (GTDB taxonomy): domain Bacteria; phylum Omnitrophota; class Gorgyraeia; order JABMRN01; family RBG-13-46-9; genus CAZFLU01. The sequence goes on from CAZFLU010000101.1 coordinate 2,015, forward strand.
TTATGAGAAAACACCCTAAAAAGACCTTTGTTATAGGTGATTTTGCAGTATCGGATGGAGCTGTGGCTTTGGATCTTGCAAGGCACTTAAAAGGGAAAAACGTGAAGATCGTAGCCTCGGATATAAATCTCAATCTATGGAGTATACGGTTTAATAATTATAATGGTATAAGCTTTGTAGCCATATTTGATTCCGATGGGAAAATGATCCAGATCGCTGACGGAAGCCACGCAGCTATTGTGTCAAAAGATGATGTGAATGCATCATGGCGCGAAGACATCGAGAGATATCTAAAGCGCTATATAGATACAAAACATAATCCGCAAAAGCTAGAAATAAAATACGTGAGCCTTTTAGATCCAGAGGCCGAACAATTTGCAAGAGATAATCCACATCTTTTAGAATTCCGCCGTTATGATGTATTTAAACCTGTAAATGAAAAGTTCCATTTCATCAGAATAACAGGGCTTTTAATGCATGGTCCTCACAGTTATTTTTCAGATAGGACGATACGAGACGCGTTATCAAATCTTGCCCGTTCACTATATGAAGGCGGTGTTCTTCTCAATGGAACATATTGGCGTAGCGGACAGCAGTATACCAGATACGCAAGGAAGGGAAATCAATTGCTTCTGGATAGCGCATGGCCTTCAGGATATTTACCTTCGGATGAATTAAGAATGATCGAAATACATGAGAAAAGAGAAAATGCAAAATTACCACCGACTTTTACGCCTAATCCTTTCAACAGAAGCATTAACCACATGACACCCGCGGTTCCAGACGGACCGAGGGATACTGCCGAAAACATAAGAGCTGAGGGCAAAAATTCCTTTAGAGGAACAATACGTGAAGAAGTCCTTCGCGATCTAATTTCGTATGGGAGCAGCATCACGGTCGTCAGCGAAGCCGGAGAAATAATGGTTAAAGGTGAACCGCAAAACTTTACGGCATTTGAAGAAATATTAGAACTTGACCAAAGGGGGATAGCAGATCTTATCGGAGACGCCATAGAAAAACGAAATATGGAAGATACGGAAGATGCATATGGTTATGGTAAACTCCGCGACTCTCGTATTTTTAAGAATGGTGTTTCCGTTCAATTCTGTACTGACATGCCGTATCTATTTGGCGAGGCAGATAGTTCAGTTACGGTTTTTATCCATGCTGCTTTAAAAAATATAAAAGACGTTCAGGCCAGGAGAATACTTTTTGCGGTAGGTATCGGTGAGGCTATGCGCAAGAAAGACGGCGAGATGCTGGATGATGAAAGTTCTTACGGTATTCTTGAAGAAAGCAAAAAAGTAACGTTAGATTTATTGGAACATAAGGAAGAAAGCTTAGCTTCGTATGTCAATAGCACTGTGACAGCGATATCACCTAGCTCAAAATATCTTGATGCCATCGTTGGAGTGTTGATAGGCCCTATAAGGTTTGTGAATAGAAAAACCCATACTTCCTTTAAAGCCTTAACTGCTGATATCAAGAAAACTTGTCTTGCTATACAAGATGCCAGGCCAGAATATATAAGTACGATCGAACTGGCTGTAGAAAAATTGTCAAAACCTCATTTGGTAAGTTTAATGGTTCGAAAGGCAAAAGCTCATTTATTGCAACAGAAAAAATATAAATATCCGGAGGATGTGGCCGCTGATATAGCTGAAATGCTTATCGATGAAAATAGTGAAGAAGAGTGGTGCAGTTTGGTTCAAGAATGTTTGTCGGACATTGAGCCCGCCGGCCTTAAAGCAATATATCAAAGATATCCTACCTATGGATTTACTGAACAATATCGGGAGAAATATAAGGCTGAGAAAGAAAAAATTGATTATGCGTTGAACTGTATTCGGGATTTTTGCCCAGATGCGTATCCGCAACTGTTTAGCTCCAAAAGCCAGATAGCCATCATAGGCTTTGGACCGCACTACGAAAAAGTACTGTATATTTTAAGTTTGTTCAAGAATATAAAAAAGATATATGCTATAGAGTTATACCCGAACCTGATAAAGAACATACAGGAAAAACTTACTGATCCCACAATACGTATAAGATTCAGACTTACATTTGCCGATGCCAACAAAGTAGAGTTCATAGCAGCAAACGCTGAGTTTTTAGACCGCTATGTTGAAAATGAGCAACTGGACGCTATTTTTACTTTTGCCAGCATGTCTCCTTCGGTTTTCGAAGGTGAAGTCGGCGCTGAATATCAAGGCCATGGGCTAGCCGCTATGCTTAGCGTTAAGGCGGGTGTCAACGATGAAGTAAAAACTATCATTAGAAACCGTGCCAATGAAATGCATCGTATGCTTAAGAAAGGAGGATTTGTTATGCTTCAGCCATGCGAAACATCGCTGGATACAATAATGAAAGGAGCCGGGTTTACTTATCTCCCCAATCCCGAGAATTTAATGTCGGTTGTTGCAAGGAAAGAAACACCAGCTGAGGATGCGACTGAAAGCAAGAGAGCCGCGGCAACGGATGATTACAATCCCGACAGCGACGTTCTGGGTGGACAGAATATGAGCCAACGCGAAGAATTATTAAAGATGAAAAAATTCAGAGAATGGGTAGGCGCGGGGGTAGATGCTGATATCCGGCATGCAATAGAACTTATGGATAAAATCGTTCCTGCTGAACTTGAAAAA
>CAZFLU010000102.1:0-4576 GCA_964519195.1 uncultured Planctomycetia bacterium
CGTTACTTGCTCCTATGTCTATAGGAGGACATTATGGCTGAAGCAAAAAGAGTGGCTGATCAGTATAGACATATTTTCGGAAAAGGAAATTTTTATCTTGAGCTTCAGAATAACGGCATGGAAGAACAGGTAAAAGTTAACAAGGGCCTTATAAAAATATCAAAAGAACTGGATATCCCGCTTGTCGCGACAAACGATGTGCATTATTTAAACAAGGACGATAGGGAAGCGCATGACGCGCTTTTATGCATACAAACTCAAACAACCCTTGATGACCCTAACAGAATGCGCTTCCAAAGCGATGAATTCTATCTTAAATCGCCGGAAACAATGAAAAAAGAATTTGCTTCTATCGCAGAGGAAGCGGTGAAAAATACTATCGAAATAGCTGAAAAATGTAACGTTGAACTTGATTTCAACAAGCTACACCTGCCTCAATACGATCCGCCCGAGGGAATAACGCGCGAAAAATTTCTCGAGGATCTCATATGGGAAGGCGTAAATAAAAAATACGGGAAACCGGATAAGGCTATAACAGAGAGGGTAAAACACGAACTCGATATCATAAAAAAAAGTAACTATACGAGCTACTTTTTAATAGCCTGGGATTTTGTAAATTTCGCTAAAAGCAAAGGAATCCCCGTGGGCCCGGGAAGAGGCTCTGCCGCAGGAAGCGTTGTAAGCTACGCTCTTGGCATTACCGATATAGATCCGCTTCGATATGATCTAATATTTGAAAGGTTCCTTAATCCTGAAAGAATCAGCATGCCCGATATAGATATTGATTTCTGCTATGAAAGGCGCGCAGAAGTAATAGATTACGTAATAAATAAGTATTCAAAAAAGAACGTCGCGCAAATAATAACTTTCGGGACCATGATGGCAAAAGGCGTTGTGCGAGACGTAGGAAGAGTCATGGGCATGGCTTACGCGGAAGTAGACAGGATCGCGAAATTAATACCGAACGAACTTAACATAACTCTTGACCACGCGCTAAAAGTCGAACCGGAACTCGAGAACCTTTATAAAGACGATCATCGTATCACAAAACTAATAAACATATCCAGAAAATTAGAAGGCCTTACGCGCCATGCTTCAACGCACGCGGCCGGAGTTGTAATAAGCGAACAGGAGCTTACGAATTATGCGCCGCTTTTTATGACAAGTGACGGCCAGGTAACAACCGGCTACCCCATGACAAGCCTTGAAAAGATAGGCCTTCTTAAGATGGATTTTCTCGGGCTCCGCACGCTTACCGTTATAAACGAAGCGCTTAAAATAATAAAACGCACGCAAAGCATGGATCTTGACATAGAAACGTTATCTCTCGAAGACAAGAAAACTTTTGCGCTCTTGGCTAGCGCCGAATCGATAGGCGTGTTCCAGCTTGAAAGTTCAGGCATGCGGGACCTATTAAAAAAACTAAAACCTGAAAAGTTTGAGGAGATCATAGCGCTTCTTGCCCTCTTCAGGCCGGGCCCGATAGGAAGCGGCATGCTTGATGATTTCATTAAAAGGAAACATAAGACAAGCAGCATAAAATACGACCACCCGCTTCTTGAGCCTATCCTTAAAGAAACCAACGGTATCATAGTTTATCAGGAACAGGTGATGAAGATCGCCTCGGACCTTGCCGGGTTCAGCCTTGCCGAAGCCGATACCTTAAGGCGCGCTATAAGCAAGAAAACACCTGAAGTAATGGCGGAGGCGCGGCAGAACTTTTTGAGCGGCGCAACAAAAAAAGGAATCGAAAAAGATATAGCCGATAAGATATTCAATCTTATAGAATATTTCGCGGGATACGGATTCAATAAATGCGTAGTGGGATCGACCGAAATCATAGACGCGGATAGCGGTAAGCTCGTAAGCATTCAAAAATTATATGAGGGAAAAAAACTTATACGCACTTACAGTTGTGACGAAAAAAACTTTAAGATCATTCCCCAGAAGATAAAAGACATTGTTCATAACGGCGAGAGGGAAGTATATTTTATAAAAATGGCCTCAGGAAGAGAAATAACCGTTACGGACAATCACCCGTTCTTAACGGCCTCAGGCTGGAAAGAATTAAAAAACATCAAAGCGGGCTCCATGGTCGCCTCGCCGAGAAGGATCCCCGCTCCCGGAAAAACAGTTTCAATGGGAAGACATAGAATAATATCGCTTGCGAATCTTTTGTCAGAAGGCAATCTTTGTCACACGAGCGGTTTATATTTTTATAGCAATAGCTTGCCAGAGATCGAATGCTTTGCGGGCAATATAGAAAAATTCGACAGAACAAAAGCGCGGATATATGAACGGAACGGTAAATATGAAGTTTATGCCGGTACAGGCGAAGACACAAAGTTCTTTGCCGGACAGATACCGTGGAACAGCAAAAATGACGCAGGCGAAAACGCGGGTGGAAAAAGCAAATTTAAAAAATGCGGCGCCAGAGAATGGATAGAAAAATTAGGGCTGAACGGAAAAAAAGCCGATGAAAAATTTGTGCCGCAGGAAGTTTTTAGTTTAAGCGAAAAAGATATCGCTCTTTTCTTAGGGATTTTATGGTCAGGGGACGGATTTATCTTCTGTGAGGGAAACAGCGTTCCATATTACGCGACCTCTTCAAAGAGGATGGCCGGGGATGTTCAGCATTTGCTTTTAAGGCTGGATATTTTGTCAACAATAAAGCAAAAGAAGTTCCGATATAAATATAAAGGTATTGAGAGCCTAAAAGAAGGTTACGCTGTCTATCTTTTAGGCAGCGGAAGCATTGATAATTTCTTGTCGTGGATATGTCCTTACACAATAGACAGAGAAGATCAAGTATGCGCCCTCGGGGAACACAGAGAGTTTATCCCGAAAAACATGGATTCAAAAGACGTAGTGCCCGCTGAAATAAAAACGCTTGTGCGCGAAGAAAAAGAAAAAAGCGGAAAAACCTGGCGAGAGATCGAAGAGGAAAGCGGTATATCCGTAAAAGAACTGTGCGGCACCGTTAAGCTTTGCAAAAAAGGATTCAGACGGGAAACCATCAGGAGGCTTGCTATATATTTCGATTCTGCCGAACTTCTGAAATATGCTACATCAGAATTATACTGGGATACCGTTGAATCCATCGAACATGCCGGAATAGAAAGCACTTATGATATAGAAATGGAAAAAGTTCACAACTTCATAGCGGACGGAATGGTGGTGCATAACTCACATAGTACCGCGTATGCCATGATAAGTTATAGGACCGCTTATCTAAAGGCGAGCTTCCCCATCGAATTCATGACGGCGCTTCTGACAAGCGAGCGTGAAAATACCGATAAAGTAGCTCTTTACATAAGTGAAACAATAAGGATGGGCATAAAAGTGCTTCCTCCGGACGTAAATGAAAGTTACGCTAATTTCACGGTAGTCGAAGAGGGGATACGATTTGGGCTGGCCGCTGTAAAGAACGTGGGGCAGACAGCCATAGATTCGATCATAAGCACCCGTAGCGAAGATGGGAGATTCAACTCTATTTACGATTTTACGCAACGGGTTGATTCAAGGGTCGTGAACAGGCGCGTGATAGAAAGCCTTATAAAGTGCGGGGCGTTTGATTCGCTGGGAGAAAAGCGTTCCCAGCAATTCGCGGTCCTTGACAAAGCGCTTGATATAGCCGGCGGCATGCAAAAAGATAAAATGAACGGCCAATTCTCATTTTTTGATACATTTGATATGCAGGAAAATTTCAAGAAAACATTTCATGAAGTCCCCGACATACCCGAGTGGCCGGAAAGCCAGCTGTTGTCTTACGAAAAAGACATGCTGGGGTTCTATATAACAAAACACCCCCTGGCGCGTTTTGAAAAGCTCTTAAAAGCTTACTCAAGCTCCCCGGTCGCCATGCTTAGCGCCTTGCGGGACAGCGAGGAAGTGCGTATAGGCGGCATAATGAGCAAGGTAAAAATGACCGCAACGAGAAAAACAGGAGAAAAAATGGCTATCGTGAGCTTTGAGGACCTTACGGGAACGGTTGAAACGCTTATATTTCCCCGCACGTTCCAGGCTTTTGCGGGCCTTGTTAAGGTTGATTCAATGGTTTTTATAAGCGGCAGGTTGAATTTACGCGAAGAAGAGCCAAAACTCATAGCGGAGGAAATAATAGAGCTTGAGCAAGTGAAAGCAAAATACACAAAGGCTATCATGATAAACCTCGCGACTCCCGGCCTTGAAAAAAGCATGCTCAATAATCTTAAGAACGTTCTCTCGCGTCACAAAGGCAAGATACCCGTAACGCTGAACTTTCAGCAGCCCACGGGAAAACGCATAAGCATATCGGCCGGAAGAAATTATACAGTAAAGCCGGATGACGGGCTTTTCAGCGAGATAGAAGGCCTCTGCGGTTCAGGCTCGATAAAATTCAAAACATGAACATGATAGACAAAAAACTTGAAAATAACATAAAACACACAAAAGACTTTATTGAAATATGGGATAAATTCCATAATATTTTTAATAAAACAATATCCGGCATGCGTTTTGACCCTGCCGTAGAATCGGATTTTATTAATACGAGGGACCTGGTATTGATAAGATATCAGGATCTTATGGACGCGCT
>CAZFLU010000103.1:0-4568 GCA_964519195.1 uncultured Planctomycetia bacterium
CACGAATGATTCGTGTTGATTCGTGTTCGATCATCCAGTTATTCTCCCTTGATAACAACCGAGCCCACGGCCGGATTTGAACCGGCGACCCCATCCTTACCATGGATGTGCTCTACCAACTGAGCTACATGGGCATATTCGCGCGCCCATTCCTTTATCATCTCCAGGAGCTTGGTATTGTGGACACATATTGTCATGGTCCCAAGCTCCGAGTGCTTCTTTGAGCTCGCGCTTGCGCGATTCTTAAGAACAGTCGTCTTTGTGAATTGCGCTACCGGCAGATCTAAAAATTTTGCCCAGTATTCTTTTACTTTTTTTTGCGCAACATCGGGATAAACTATAAGCGACATCTTTATCTTGTCAGCTTCGACCCCGCAGATCACTTTCAAGAATTTAACGAAAATCTTAATAAGCGCGGGATCTGAATTTGAAAAACGGACCGAATTTTTATTTTTTGTATTTCCTTCCGTAAGAAAAAGCCCCAGAGCCATTGCCTTCAAATGCTCTTCTTCAGGCGTAAGTTCCAGAAGAATCTCAAATGGGTCCCCCCGCTTGTTACTATTGGCATAAGCGGCATCTTTATGAGTCCGTATGTCAACGTTATTACCTTTTAATATGTCGCGTATCTTTCTCGTCGACAAACTAAAAAGCATAGCAACTTCTTTCATTGACTTACCCTTTACGTAACTAGTTATGATTTCGATAGGTTCCATTGTTTTCTATTTCTGTAGGCGAAACTCGCCCACGAGGTGAAACAAGTTCACTATCCTACCATAAAAAGCTTCTATGTCAAGGCTTTTTTTGATTTTTTTTATTTTTTTTAGGGCCATTAAAAAGGTTGTTTTCTTATGGGGAAATGGAGCGGGCGAACGGAATCGCCCCGCCTGCGGTTTCGCAGTAGAACATCATAGGTGAGCGGGGTCCCGCCCATGCGAATGCATGGCGGCGGGAAACCGTCGCGCGTAGCTTATCCCTCATTTTATTCGGGATACCTCGCATAGAATTTTTGGAGCGAGAGATGGGAATCGAACCCACGTAGGTAGCTTGGAAGGCTACTGCACTACCATTGTGCTACTCTCGCAGGAAATGTCCCGAGCGACAAAAACGCTTTCATCTATGGGTTATAGCCCCGGGGATTTGCCGCGAGGGATTAAAGTGGTGGGGAGAGTAGGATTCGCACCTACGTAGGCCAAAGGCCGCCAGATTTCAAGAGCCCCCAAGTTTCCTCGAGGCTTGGACTATCTCATCACCATAGCTCATTTGTATGGCTTTAGGCGGCGGATACTTAGTCTCTGCACCTGCTTTTGCCGAAACTCCAGCAAAAGATTGGCTCAGGATTACCCTAACCTATTATACAATAGGCGGGCTTCCCTGAATTCACCCGCTTTTCCAGCCGGAATTTCTTCCGGCCGCTGCAATTTTTCACAGTCTGGTCCGTTTGACTACTCCGGCATCTCCCCTCGATTAAAATAATCTTTATATTGGCGCAACCAGGTTTTTATAACAGAGAACAATCGCTTATCATTGTATCTAATATGGATCATGCCAAATGGCATTTTTTGATTTTTTTGTTTATCGAAAACTTTTCGTATATATGGTTTTGTGAACTGCACTAACGGAACTTTTGTTATTGTACTCCAATATTTCTTTAATGCAACTATATTTTGATTATCGAATGCGTATAAATAAACTCGAAACCTACTTTCAGCTACGCCACAAATTTCTCTTAAAAACCGCAGAAAAATTTTTATCATTTTTGGATCACTATTGGCGAAATCTACTGTATCACCATTTTTGGCACCTTCCGCCCAATATAACATGAGAGCAGCAATTTTCAATTTTTCGTAATCATCATCGAGCTCTTCTTTTAATATGAACCTCGGTTTGTACCTGTCACTTTTTAAATAATTTATTTCCGACGGATTTCGTCTGGAAATATCATTCTTTTTCATAAACCCATAAATGGACCAAAAAGAGGCGCCCAGTTTATTCGCAATCTGTTGTATGCTCTGTTTTTCATCCAAATATAAATGTTTAATTTCTTCTATATTCATTTTAAAAGTGGAGCTAGCGGTCAGAATCGAACTGACGACATCCTCATTACAAGTGAGGTGCTCTACCAACTGAGCTACGCTAGCCTATGTTCTTTCCTGGATCGCTTGCGGGATCTTATTCAAAAGGTCGCTCGCTATAAGGCTGAACTCGCCTTTTTCTTTGGCAGCGATATCGCCCGCAAGCCCGTGCAAATAAACGCCTATTATCGAGGCGCTGTAGGCCTCTATACCCTGCGCCATGAACCCGGATATCATTCCCGTGAGAACATCGCCCGCGCCGGCCGTGCTCATGCCTGAATTGCCGGTTGTGTTAACATAGGCCCCGTATTTGGAATGCGCCACAATAGTGCCATGACCCTTTAAAACCATGATCACATTGTGCTTTTTAGCGAAATTGAAGGCTATCTTCCCTCTCGCTGCCTGTATGACAGATATTGATTTACCTATCAGGGCCCGCATCTCGCCGGGGTGAGGCGTCAGCACAGTTACGGCTTTACGTTTTTTTAAAAGATCTGTATGGCCTTCAAGGGAAATTATACCATCGGCGTCAAGGACTATCGGTTTGTCAGATTTTCTTATAACATATCTCGCGAATTTTAACGTTTCTTTATTGCGGGAGAGTCCCGGGCCGAGCGCGATAACGCTCACTCTTTCAGAAAATTCCAATATTTTTTTAGCTGCTTTAAAGGAAAATGAGCCTGCTTTTATATCCGGCAAAGGAAGCGTCATCTCTTCGGTGAGCTTTACTTCCATTATTGAATTAAGACTCTCGGGTATTGCGCATGTAACCATGCCGGCTCCTGATAACATCGCGGCGTGAGATGCAAGATACGCGGCTCCCGTCATGCCTTTGGACCCGCCTATAACAAGAACATGTCCGAAATCTCTTTTGTGAGTGTCATTGGCGCGTTTCGGTATTTTAGCTAAATGATTTTTTACCATTTTATTTTCTCGTTAGTATCGCGGTCGCGACTGCGTATTTTTTGCAGTGTGACATGCTCAATATTACATTATCTATTTTTTCTTTCTTTTTAAGCTTTTCGGCGCTTCCATGAAAAACTATATAGGGCCGTCCGCTTTTATCGTTTAAAACTTCTATGTCCTGCCAATTGTGGATGCTGGACAATTTATCACCAAACGCCTTAAGCGCGGCTTCTTTCGCGGCAAAACGCGCCGCCAAATGCTGGTCCTGAAAGCGCTTCTTTTTAGAATAGTTTATCTCATTGTCTGTAAAAATTTTATGGATAAAGTTATTCCGCCATTTCTTTTTGGCCTTTTTAAACCTATCAATTTCTACGATATCAATACCGGATCCGGTAATCATATGGTAAGCGACTTCATCTCTTTAACAGCTTTTTCTATTCCTACGAATATAGATCGCGCTATTATGGAATGGCCTATGTTGTATTCGCGTATAACGCTTATCCCCCTTAACGGTTTCACGTTCTCATAATTAAGCCCGTGTCCGGCAAATACCGCGATGGACAGCTCCTCCGCCAGATACGCGCTCTTTTTTAACCTTAAAAATTCCTTTTCAGCGCCGCGCCGCGTTTTGGCGTTGGCGTATTCTCCCGTGTGAAGCTCAATGAATTTTATCCCCATGCCGCCGGCTTCTTTTATCTGCCTGGTTTCCGGGTCAATGAACAAGCTTACGTCTATGTTCCTTGCCTTCATTTTTCCCAGCATGGCGATTATCTTCCGTTTATACCTTACTACATCAAGCCCTCCTTCAGTAGTAAGCTCTTTTCTTTTTTCCGGAACAATGGTAACCTGGTCGGGCTTGACAGAAAGGGCTATATCTATTATTTCCTCTGAAAGCGCCATCTCGAGATTAAGCCTTGTTTTTATATTTTTCCTCAATCGCCAAAGATCCGCGTCCTGTATGTGCCTTCGGTCCTCTCTTAAGTGGCACACTATGGAATCCGCGCCAGCTATTTCGCAAAGCTCGGCCGCTTTTACGGGATCCGGGTACATTATCCCTCTTGCCTGGCGTATTGTAGCAACGTGATCTATGTTAACTCCGAGCTGCGCCATTTATTTTGACCCTGCCGCCTCAACAGGTAGCACGACCTGCGCTTTAATATTATAGAATTTAATTTCCCTGGCAAGATCTTCGAGCGCAACATCCAATGTCTTTGTCTTAGTGTATTCGCCAAGATCGATCGGCTCGGTATACACGAATTCGCGCGCGCCCAGAATGCGGGACGGCCCGACAACGGTTATTGACCGGGGGTGGATCTTTACCGAGTCTCTCAAGAAATCATATCCATTCGGAACGCTTCCCCTGAACTGCGGTTTAATTATCATGCTTTTCGCGATATACTCCGGGTCTGAAGAAAAAAGCTTTTGAAGCACGGTTTGGTGGGAATCGTATTTTGTGGCCTCTCCTACGTAAAACCATGTGACAAGCGCCAGAAAAAGCGACAGGACCTTCAGCCACGCGTTGTTAAGAAAAGATTTCTTAAGGTTCATTTCTTGGTCTCCGTGGTTATCATCCTTGAGACTATCTTGCTC
>CAZFLU010000104.1:0-4516 GCA_964519195.1 uncultured Planctomycetia bacterium
TTCAACGTATGCCAATTCTAAGGGTAACATCTTTTTTGTTGTAAAAACCCTTCCCTGCTTATGGTCGTTTATCCTTTTATTCAGATTATTTGTACATCCTATATAATTTCTACCTGTCTTTTCACTATGTAATAAATAAACATGATACCACCCGTTTTGAAGATCAGAGCGAAGGGCGGGGTTCACCCGGCCCTTCCGATTTACTCTGCAATATTTTTGAAGGGCGGGGTTTACCCGGCCCTTCCGATTTACTCTGCAATATTTTTGAAGGGCGGGGTTCATTGTTAATTACCTCCAATAATACCGGCTGCGGAAGCTTCGATAAACTCAAAAAGTTCGCTAAGTTTCGAGACGTCTTTTCCTCCGGCCTGAGCGAAATCAGCCCTGCCGCCTCCTGACCCGTTAATAATTCTTGAAGCGGGTTTTATGATCTCCGAAGCGTTGAATTTTTTAGCTGCCAGGTCATTCGTGCCGGTCAGTATCATCTGTATTTTCTGGCCGTCATTACTTTCTAAAAATATGAACGCGCTTTTCGTTTTTTCTTTTATTTTATCGGCTAAATTGCGCAGAATATCCATGTTGGCGCCCGCTATCTCCTCATTTATTATTTTTACGCCGTTCAGGCTCTTGGATCTGTTTATTAATACATCTATGTAACCTTCCGCCTCTTTAAGCCTTTCCCGGGCGCGCCTTTTTTCAGCTTCTTTTTCAGTAAGAAGCTTTTCCTTTTCCTCAAGCGTTTTTGCCTGCGCTTCTTCCCATTCGCGCGCGAGGTTTGAAGTAAGCGCCTCTACCCTTCGGACGCCTGAAGCAACAGAGCTTTCTCTCACTATCCTGAACACGCCTATTTCGCCCGTATTATCAACATGTGTTCCGCCGCAAACTTCTTTTGAGGCATCCCCTGCTGTTACGATCTTTACTTTGGACGCGTACTTTTCTCCGAAAAGGGCCAGCGCCCCTTCTTTTTTAGCGTCTTTCAGTAGCTTTTCTTCTTTTTCTATTTTTATAGCTTTATTTATATTATCATTTACGATCTTTTCCGCCTCACGAAGTTCGCGCTCGCTTAACTTCCCCGTATGAGTAAAATCAAACCTTAACCTGTCAGCCGCGACAAGCGAACCTGCCTGTTGCACGTGGCTTCCCAGAACCTTTCGAAGCGCGCTGTGCAAAAGATGCGTTGCCGTATGATTTTTCGCTATGTTCTTTTTTCTTTCCATGTCAGGTTCCAGCGCGGCATCATCGCCAAGCTCTACGTCTCCGCGTATTACTTTGCAGACATGCACGAGGGTATCATTTATTTTAACCGTATTTAATATCTCGATCGTCCCTCGCTCAGTTCTCGCTTCTCCCGCGTCGCCTACCTGGCCGCCCGATTCAGAATAGAAACGGCTGCTTTGCGGGTCCGTTATGATGTCAACGATGTCCCCTTTTGAGGCTTTTTTAACTTCTTTTTTATTTTTTACCATAAAGGCTATCCTGGCTTTCAGCGGAAGCGTATCAGACGCCTTAGGCCTTGGGGCATTGCTGAACGCGCCCATGGCAAAAATATCAGATTCTATTTTGCTCCCTTTTCTTGAAAGCGCGCGGTTTTTTTCCATCAGTCTTTCAAAATTTTCTTTATCAATATTTATTTTGCGCTTTTTTGCCTCTATCTCTATTATCTCCATGGGAAGCCCGAAAGTATCAACAAGCTTAAAGATCTTATCCCCTTTAAGCTCTTTACCCGCGTTATCCAGGTCTTTTTCGAGTATAGGCATGGCGACTAAAAGCGTTTCGGCAAATTTTTCCTCTTCCTGTTTTACAATAAGCGTTACTTCTTCGCGTTTCATGGCCAGTTCCGGATAAGCGTCTTTCATTACCTCAACAACCTTTGGCGCTATGTTAAAAAGAAACGGCTCCTTGCCTCCGCCTCTAAGATACGCCCTTCTTATAAGCTTTCTTATAACATAGCCCCTTTCCTCATTTGAAGGAGCTATCCCGTCTCCTATCGCGAAAGTTACGGCCCTTATATGATCAGCCACGGTTTTAAGGTCTTCGTCTTTTAGCTTATCCGCGTATTCTTTTATTTTCTCAATTATAGGGATAAAGAGATCTGTTCCAAAGTTCGTTTTCGCGCCCTGCATAACAGCTGTTATTCTCTCAAGCCCCATTCCCGTGTCAATATTTCTGCTTGGAAGAGGCGCGAGCTCGCCTCCCTCTTTTCTTTCGAACTGTGTAAAAACAAGGTTCCATACTTCCACAAATCTTTCGCAGTCGCACGCGGGAGAACATGTTTTCCTGCCGCAGCCGGCATCTTTACCCCGGTCATAGAATATCTCTGAACAAGGGCCGCATGGCCCGTTCGGCCCGTCTTCCGGAGCGTTGCTTGGCCAGAAATTATCCTTTGCCCCAAGTTTTACTATTTTTTCTTTCGGCACCTTTATTTCATTAAGCCATATTTTATAAGACTCATCGTCATCTTTATAAACCGATACCCATAGCTTTTTCTCATTTATGCCGAGCGCTTTTGTCATGAACTCCCAGCCCCACAGGATAGCTTCATTTTTAAAATAGTCGCCGAAAGAAAAATTCCCAAGCATTTCAAAGAATGTATGGTGATAGGCTGTCTTCCCGACATTTTCAAGATCGCCCGTGCGCAGGCATTTCTGAGATGAAGCGGCCCTTTTATAAGTTATGTTCTGCCCCATGAACTGCTCTTTAAACTGGTTCATTCCCGCGCTTGTAAAAAGAAGGGTTGGGTCGGCTTTCGGAACAAGCGAGTCGCTTGGAACGATCTCATGGGATTTTCCTTTAAAAAACTCTAAGAACTTGCTTCTTATTTCCGATGCTTTCATGTCTATGTTAAAACCCTATCTTATTCATGGCGCTTTCGATCACGCTAAAACTGAACCCGCGCCTCGCCAAAAAATTGAATATTTTCTTTCGCGCTTTTATAAAAGGCGCGTTTTTGAGTTGCGCTTTCTTTTTTTCAGCAAGGCGGATCGCCACGCTTTCCTCTTCCTCTTTTTTACCCGAAAGAACATCATCTATGGTTTTGGGCGCGATCCCTTTTTGCATTAATTCTTTTCGCAGCACAATAACGCCCTTGGGGTTAGAAAGCATGCGCGATTCAACCCAGAGCTTCGCGAACTTCTCATCATTTATTATATTATCTTTCCTTAGGTAGGCCAGGGTTTCCTGAACGGTTTCCGAGTCAAAACCTTTTCTGAAAAGTCTTTCTTTTAATTCTTTTTGGCTCCTGTGCCGCACATTTAAAAGCCTTGAGGCGTAGGAAGCGGCTTTTTCGCGCTTATTTTTTTTCATCGTTTTTTACTGTAAAATATCCCCTGTCGGTCCGTATAAGCACGAGCCCCCTGGCTTCGCCCGTTATTGTTTTAAAATCTGAAAGGCTCTTTACCTTGCTTTTGTTTATTTCTCTTATGATATCGCCTTCCATCAGGCCTGCTTCAGAACTCGGGCTATTCCTTTCAACGCCTATTATGACAACGCCTTCTCTATTATCAGTATTGAGCTCTCTCGCGAGAGCGTCTGTCAGCTCGCTTGCTGTTATGCCGCGCCACTTGCCCGCTTCTTTTTCAGGCGTTATCCTTTCCTTCATCGCGCGTTCCTCTTCAGTAGGTTTGCGCTTTTCAATTGTAACTGTAATAGACTTTTTGATCTTATCGCGTATTATATCAACCGTGGCCTTTTCTCCTACTTTTTTATTAGCGACCGCGCGCAAAAGGTCGTGCACGGAAGCGATCTCTTTTTCTTCAAAACCTAATATAATATCCCCTTCTTTAAGCCCGCCTTTATCAGCGGGGCTGTCAGGTATGATCTGCGCTATTAGCGCGCCTTTCTGATCAGGAAGGTTAAAATACTCCGCTATCTCCGGAGTAACCTCCTGCACGCTAACGCCTAACCATCCGTAAGTTATTTCTTTTCCCTTTATGAGGTCTGCCAATATGTCTTTGGCAACGTTTATCGGTATAGCGAATCCAACGCCCTGATAACCGCCGGTTGTTGAGAATATAGCGACGTTTATGCCTATGACCGTGCCGTTAAGGTCGCAAAGCGGGCCTCCGCTGTTTCCCGGGTTTATCGCCGCGTCTGTTTGTATCATGTCTATATATCCGGTTTCTCCTCCGGGCATTGGTATGCGCCTGTGAAGCGCGCTTATAACTCCTACTGTTACAGTAGGTTTAGGGCTTTTGAGAACATGGCCAAAAGGATTGCCCAAAGCCACAACCCATTCTCCTGTCTGAACCAGGTCTGAATTGCCAAGTTCTACAAAGGGAAGGTTTTTCGCGTCTACCTTTACTATCGCAAGGTCGCTTCTCGCATCCGCGCCTTTTACCTCACCTGTAAAACTTCTCCCGTCAGGCAGGTTTATCATAATCTTGTCAGCGCCTTCTACGACGTGGTTATTTGTCAGGATATGGCCCTCATTGTCCACTATGAAGCCTGTTCCCAATCCTTGCTCCTTGAATTCTTTCTCGGGCATGCGTCCGAAAAAATCCTCGAAAAATTTCTCAAA
>CAZFLU010000105.1:0-4466 GCA_964519195.1 uncultured Planctomycetia bacterium
ACCTTGATATTGCTTATATTACCCTCATCGTTCACTATTATCATGAAAGTAACGGGACCGTGATGACCGGCTTCATCCAAAATAAACGCGTATTCTTCGCTCTTATCTTTTATTTTACCCTTGTAGATACGCAAATTCATTTTGAAGAATGCCCGGCCGAAATTTTCAGATATTCTTTCTTGCTGCCCGGCCGTGAATTTTAAAGGGACGCTTTCAACATTTTCAAGGCCGCCGAATATCTCAACGAGAGCCTGTTCTTCTTTTTTATCAAGGCCCCATGCGGCGCTTGAGAATGCAAGAAAGACTAAAAGTGTCATTACTATTCTGATCATTTACGCGCTTTTCCTAAAAAGATGCGTTCTTAAAACCCTATAGCCGCTGAAGCTATTATACCATTATTATTACCCCTTTCGAGGGTTTCATTGGTTGTATTGTTAAATTGATACTCAACTTTAAATACGCAGCTTTCTACCGGCCTGTAATTGAGCCCTATCGTGAAACGGGATTCTTCATTAGGCCCTAAAGTCATATCAGGGTCATCGTCTATCTTTATCCAGTCATACCTTCCCACCAGGGTAAAGGCCGGATCATCAAAAAATTTACCGAGAAACGTTTTATTCAATATTTCCGGCCAGAAATGCAGGTTGGTCTGGGCATAAAAGCCTGACATGAATTCAGGCACATTCCCATCCGCGAATTCATCTATCCTGAAGAACGCTGCCTCTCCAACTAATTCGAGCGGGCCTACGGATAACCCTTTTATATCAAGCGGGATCTTAAAACTATCGAACCAGTCTATCGCGCCGCCTGTAATATAGTGTCCTGATTTATCATATTCGCCGTAATAACCGCTAAAACCGAATTCGTGCCCAAGAAACGGGCTTACCAGCACTCTGCTGACAATAGACTTAAATTGGTTGTTATCTGAAGAAAGGCTACCTCGCGCGCCTCTAAGCCCACTATCTGAAAATCCGGCGTCAAGGCCGTTTATCACATATGCTTCATAGCCTATGATCAGATCCTCGTAACTGCCTATAACAGGATTGAATTCTCCGTGAAAACCCGCGCCTGCTTCTGTCCATGTTGTCGGTATTATCCTGCGGTCCACAAGCGGCCTGTCAGTCAGGTCTTGCAGGTCAGAATCGTGATATAAGTTATAGCGCCCGAAAGGCACAAGCAGGGCCCCTGCCCGCAAGTTGATCCAGTCTGCGATAAGGAAATCCATCCACGCTTGTTCAACTTTTGCCTCACCGCCGCCTGATGCGTCCGGGCCTCCGTGCTCTATTTCGTATTCGGAATAAAACCTTAATCTATCAAAAAGTTCCGCTCCTCTATTGATAACGAACCTGTGCTGGTCAAAAGCCGATACGTTCTTTTCAAAACTTTCAAATTCAATATCCGCGTATCCTCCCACGCTGACATTGCCGAATCCGGAAGGATTTTTAATAAGAAGGCCTCCTTTTTTAAAAGGTCCTTCGTATCTTCCTACGTATTCTATATCAAGAAGTTTCTTTTTTTCCAAAGAAATAGGCTCTGTTTTAGACGGCTGCGGCGTCTCTTCCTTCACTTTACCCGCCAAACTGTCTATTTCAGACTGCAAATAAGCGATCTTCGTTTCATATTCAGCGCGCATGTTGCTTATTTCTTTCCTTAGATCATCCAGATCGCTGTCGCCAAAGGCTAAATTTCCGAAAATACCCAGAAAAACAAGAACTCCCGCTACTCTAACAAACGCTTTCATGCTGCCTCCTTTATTTGGTTTTGAATTTCAATTTCAATTACTGCCCAAAAAAAATTTACCCGCACTTTTCGCACGTGCCGAATATTTCCAGCCTGTGAATATCCGGGGAAAAATTGAACTTTTTGCATAATTTAATTTGAAGCGCTTCTATTTTCGGGTCCATGGCCTCGATAATATTGCCGCATTTGGTACAGATAAGATGGTCATGGTGCCTGGTACCGATCTGTGTTTCAAAATGCGTCCGCTCCTCTTTCAGATGGACTTTTTTGGCGATCCCCGCTTCACAAAAAAGCTTAAGTGTCCTGAAAACCGTTGTGTGTCCTATGGTTCTATCTTTTTTTCTCGCGATAGAATAAAGGTCATCAACGGATAGATGCCCTCCCGCGTTCATGAAAATATTAAGCAGAAGCATGCGCTGGCCTGTAAGCTTGAGATCTTTCTTAGCTAAAAACTCTCTAAATATTTTTTTCGCGTTTTTCATGATTATTTTATTTGAAATCCAATTTCAATATTTTACACAGAAAAAAGATTTTGTCAAGTTTTTTTTTCAGATATCTTTTTTATTATCCTGTACGTTTCGCGGCATATGTAAATAAGCTCTTCTTTCTTTACCGAGAGCGGGAGGAAAAGATAAACAATGTTGCCCAAAGGGCGAAGCACAAGATGTTTTTTTAATCCTTCCTTATATATTTGAAACCCGATCCTTTCTTTGAGGCCAAAGGGCTCTTTTGTCTTCCTGTCCCCTACCAGCTCCAGCGCGCCTACCAGGCCTATGTGCCTTACGTCTCCCACAAGCGTAAGCTCATTGAATTTTTCGAGTTCTTTTTTAAATACCGCGGTAAGCTTCCTGACATTTCTTAGCGTTCTCTCTTTTTTAAATACTTCAAGGCTCCCCAGCGCGGCCCCGCAGGCTATGGGATTTGCGGTATAAGTGTGCCCGTGATAAAAAGTTCTTTTTTTATCATGATCAGCGTAAAAAGCCTTATATATCTTATCCGTGGTCAACGTGGCTGCCAAGGGCAGGCATCCGTTCGTCAGGCCTTTTGAAAGACATATAAAGTCCGGTTCTATATTTGCGCGCTCTAAAGCGAACATCTTGCCTGTTCGGCCAAACCCGCTGGCAACTTCATCTAATATCAAATGCGCTTTATATTTCTTGCTTAGCATTTCTACTTTTTTTAAGTATCGGGATGGGTAGATTATCATGCCTCCCGCGGCCATTAGAATCGGCTCAAGTATTATGGCGGTTACATTATCTTTTTCTTTTTTTAGAATGCCTTCCATAGCGTCCGCGCATTCAATATCGCAAGAATCTTTAGCCTTGCCCATGGGGCATCTGTAACAATAAGGGGACGGTGCTTTTAAGCTTTTGAAAAATAAAGGCTTGAACGTTTCGTTAAAAAGGTTTACCCCGCTCACGCTCATCGCGCCTACCGTATCGCCGTGATACCCTTTATCCAGTGATATAAATTTTGTTCTTTTATTATGCCCTTTATTGCGCCGGTATTGAAATGACATTTTGAGCGCTGTTTCAACAGCGGTCGATCCGTTGTCCGAGAAAAAAACCTTAGTGATATTTCGCGGCATCAGCGATACAAGTTTTTCTCCCAAAAGAACGGCGTTTTCGTGCGTGAATCCCGCGAAAAGAACGTGATCAAGTTTTTTGAGGGTATTTTTTATCGCGTCCTTTATTACGGGGTGGTCATGGCCGTGGATATTGCACCACCAGCTTGATATAGTGTCATAATAGAAATTTCCGTTCTTGTCATAAAGCTTCATCCCCCTTGCCTTTTCAATAAGAATTGGAGGAAAATCCCTGCAATCTTTCATCTGCGTATAAGGATGCCAGTTATATTTAAGGTCCTTTTTGATCCACTTATCCATTTTTTTCCAGTTTCTCCAGTATGTTTTTTCCTATCGGCCTGAATTTTTTAAAAAGCTTTTCATGGCTTTTCATTCTCTCCAAGCATCCAAGAGATCTTATGCCGCTTAATTTTTCTATTATACGGATATTATCTTTCAATACTTTACGCGGCGCGCCTTGTTTGTTATTGAATATAATACCTATTATTTTTATGTTTCGTCGCCTCAAGGCCTCTATTGTTAAAAGCGTATGATTTATGGCGCCAAGCTTATTTTCAGCCACAATAAGGACAGGTATTTTTAGTTTGCGCGTAATATCGATTATGAATCGCTTATCGCTATAAGGAACAAGCGCTCCGCCTGTTCCTTCTACAATAATAAAGTCAGCTCTTTTTTTAAGGGTATTAAACGCGTTTTCTATTTTTCCGGGGTCTACTTTTCTATCTTCCAACCGGGCGGCAAGATGCGGCGACGCTGGATACTTAAATATGTAGGGGGATAAAAGAGTTTCGCGGTCTTTTCTTGAGCGCCCTGTTTCTATCCACTTTTGGGCTATGGCATTATAGTTTTTCGCGGAAAGAAACCGGGTTAAAAGAACCGTAACTGTAGTCTTTCCGATATCGGTATCCGTGCCTGTTATGAATAAAGCGTTCATTTACTGCCTTTACAATAAAAAACTTGATACGTAGCGGTTATGCCTCTCTCCGGCCGGGGGTCACTGCCCGACTTAAATTCATCTATATAAAATTCTTCGAGTTTGGCCATTCTCCTAGTTGTTAAGGGCCCTGCGGCTTTCATGCTGCCTCTGGCTCCGGTAAATTTTATAGTTCGCAAAAGTTCTGAAAGCGAACTATAATTCTCG
>CAZFLU010000106.1:0-4416 GCA_964519195.1 uncultured Planctomycetia bacterium
TGCCGGGTCCTCACCGCCTTCTCCCGTATTAGACTTGCCGCCAAGCCTGTTCATTGCTATTGCCAAAGATTCGTGCGCGGGCCCTGAAATGGAACCGAAACTCATCGCGCCTGTCGCAAAACGTTTAACGATCTCGCTTACCTCTTCCACTTCATCTATTGGGATAGCTTTCCTTTTTCTGAAATCAAAAAGGCTTCGTAAGGTAGCCGGGTTTTTTGTTTGATCATTTATAAGAGCCGCGAATTCTTTATACTTTGTATAATCACCGCGCCTTGCGGCATCTTGCAGGGTTGATATTGTATCAGGGTTCCACAAATGGAACTCGCCGTCTTTTTTCCACTGATATTGGCCTCCCGGAGTAAGATATGTGGTTTCAAAATTTTTCGCGGGATAAGCTATTTTGTGACGCTCTACGGTTTCTTCCTGTATAATATCTAGATCCGCCCCGCCTATTCTTGAGGGGGTTCCCTCAAAACACGTTTTTACAATTTCGTCCGCCAATCCTAACGCCTCGAATATCTGGGCCCCTTTATAACTTCTGATAGTGGATATTCCCATTTTAGAAAATATTTTAAGAAGGCCTTCGTGAACCGCTTTTCTATAGTTTTGTATAGCTTTTAAATACGTTTCGTCAAGCTCTTTGTCCTTGATGAGCTTATTAACCGACTCGTACGCCAGGTAAGGATTAATGCAATCGGCGCCGTATCCAAAAAGTAGCGCGAAATGGTGAACTTCTCTCGGTTCTCCGCTTTCTAATATTATTCCTATTCGCGCTCTCACTCTTTTGCGCACCAGATGATGATGCGTCGCCCCTACGGCTAAAAGCGCCGGAAGCGCGGCTTTCTCTTTGCTTACGCCTTTATCGCTTAATAGAATGAACGAATATCCTTTTTCAATGGCCCTTTCCGCTTCTTTGCATATTTTTTTCAGGGTTCTTGCAAAATCTTTCTTATCCCGCGCGGAAAAAAGTATTGATATGTCTTTTGTTCTAAAGCCCTGCCGAGCCGCTGCTCTCAGGCGCCCTAGATCCGAATTGGTCAGAACGGGCTCTTTCACGTCTATTTTTCGGCAGTGTTTTTCGCTATCTTCCAGTATGTTCACCTGAGGCCCTATAAAACTTCTTATGCTCATGACAAAATCTTCTCTTATGGAATCTATTGCCGGATTAGTGACCTGGGCAAAAAGTTGTTTAAAATAAGAGTATAAAAGCTGCGGTTTCTGCGATAACACTGCCCACGGAACGTCGTTCCCCATGGAGCCGACAGGTTCTTTGCCGCTTTCTGCCATGGGCTTTATGATCATCTTAAAGTCTTCCCGCGTATATCCGAACGCTTTAAGAGGCGCGAGAATATTGTGTCCATATTTTGTTTTTTTTGTTTTACCGCGCGAGAAACTTTCAAGTTCTTTGAGATTTTTTTTGGTCCATTTAGAGTACGGATGAAGCCTTATGAGCTCTTCTTTAATATCTTTATCATCGATTATTTTTTTCTTTTCAGTATCTATGAAGAACATCTTGCCTGGTTCTAATCTGCCCGATATAAGTATTTCTTCCGGCTCTATGCCGAGTACGCCGACTTCGGAAGCCATGACAACAAGTCCCTTTTTCGTAACAAGATAGCGCGCCGGGCGCAGGCCGTTCCTGTCCAGAACAGCTCCTATTTGCGTTCCGTCCGTAAACGCGATCGCTGCCGGGCCATCCCACGGCTCCATGAAACAGGCGTGATATTTATAGAAGTCTTTAAGCTTATCGTCCATTAGGGTGTATTTTCCCCAGGCCGCGGGCACGAGAAGCGCCATGGCGTGCGGAAGGGAGCGTCCTGCAAGCGTTAAAAGTTCAAAAACATTATCAAGTGTCGCCGAGTCGCTGCCGCCCGGAACGATAACGGGTTTTAGTTTTTTTATGTTTTTTCCGAAAATTTCGCTCGCAAGGAGGCTTTCTCTTGCCTTCATCCAGTTTATGTTGCCCCTTAAAGTATTTATCTCCCCGTTATGGGCCAAAAATCTGAAAGGCTGCGCGAGGTCCCATGTGGGAAAAGTATTGGTGCTATAACGCGAGTGCACAAGAACTATGGCGCTTTTTAGGCTTTCGTCTTTAAGGTCCTCGAAAAAATCCTCTACCTGATGAGGCATTAAAAGGCCTTTATATATAAATGTTCTGCATGATATGTTGGTAATATAAAAGAAATCTTTTTGTTTTATGTTAGAATCTCTTATGGCGTTCTCTGCTTCTTTTCTTATAATATAGAGGCCTCTCTCGAGATCAAGTTCGGAAATCATCTTTTCTCTATCACCGATGAAAATCTGTTCTATTTCAGGTTGCGTGCTTCTGGCGCCTTCGCCTATCACGGAATTATCAACCGGGACTTCTCGCCACCCGAGAAGCGCTTTTCCTTCTTTTTCTATTATTTTTTTGAAAAGCTTTTTGCAAAGTTCTCTTTCTTCTTTATCCCGCGGCAAAAATATAAGGCCTGTGCCATAGCTGCCTTTTTCCGGAAGATCTATATTATTCTGACCTGCGGCTTTTTTAAAGAATTCGTGGGGAATTTGTATTAAAATACCCGCTCCGTCGCCTGTCTTTGGGTCAGAGCCCACAGCGCCCCTGTGCGCAAGGCGCGTCAGGATCCTTAGGCCCTTTTTTACGATGTCATTCTCTTTTTTGCCGTTTATATTACATACAAAACCAACGCCGCATGCGTCTTTTTCGAATGAGGGCTCATAAAGGCCCTGCGCGTCAGGTAAGGACGCGTTTATTCTGTTTTTATTTAAATTTTCCATTTGTTAACATCTATATTGAATTTTTTTATCTTGGAACGCAGGGTGTTCCTGTTTATACCCAGTATTTTAGCAGCCTTCAGCTGATTCCCAAAGGTTTTTTCCAGCATGTTCTCGATTAATGGTTTTTCGACCATGTTGATTATTTCCTGATATTTACTGTCTTTTTTCATTTGTCACCTGCTTAAATTTTAGGCATTTTTTATCAAAAAATTATGCGTTAACCGCTGCTTTATCGCCGCATATAAGGCGGCTAAAGTTCAAAAGTATCTCATACGCTTTTTCTCTGGCGCGCTGCGCCGATTCATAAGACTTGATAAGCATGTATTCTCTTTCGCCCGGTTCATTAGGCGCGCTTTCCGGGTATTTATTTATCCATTCTTTTATCATATAAGGCGTAACTTCAAAATGGAATTGAAGCCCGTAAATACACCTGCCAAACCTGAAACCTTGCGGACAAACACGCGATTCCGCCAGAAGCTCCGCGTTTTTTGGTACTTCGAATTTGTCTTCATGCCACTGAAAAACTTCCATGTATTCGCTGCTCGCCATAAATAGCTTATCCCGCATGCCATTATCCGTAAGGCGCACGGTATGCCATCCGATCTCTTTCTCGGAGGCTTTTTCCACTCCGGCTCCTAGCGCTTTGGCGATAAGCTGGGCGCCAAGACATATGCCCAGTGTGGGGATCTCTTTTTTTATTATTTTTTGGATGAAACGCCCTTCTTCTTTTAAGAAAGGGAACTTTTCCTCTTCATGAACGTTCATGGGCCCGCCCAGGAGAACAACTCCTTCCAGGCCTTTTAAGCTGCGCGGGAACGCCTGCGCTGAACTTATATCTATCTCTTTAAGCTTGTAGCCGGAACTTGCGAAAAAATCTTCTATCAGCCCTGGCCCTTCAACGTCGATATGCTTAACTATTAAGATCATCTGTTCTTTCTTGAATACTTTTGATGATGATTACGCGGATTTTATAACAAATATCTCGATCAAAGTATCGACAGGTATTTATTAAGCTCGTATTCCGAAACTTGTATCCTGTAGTCATCCCACTCTTTCTTTTTAAGCTCAATAAAGCGCGGAAAACTATGCCCGCCCAGCGTTTTTTTAACAAGGGCGCTGTTTTCCGTGATAGAAATAGCGCTGCCAAGGCTATCGGGAAGCGTTTCTATTCCGCGGCTTTTTCTCTCCGCATCCGTTAAATGGTACAGATTTGTTTCCATGGCTTTTGGCACTTTATATTTCTTTTCAATACCGTCAAGGCCCGCCTGAAGCATTGCCGCGAAAGTTAAATATGGATTGCACGCCGGATCGCAGGCCCTGAATTCGCAGCGCGTGGCTTTTTCCTGCCCCGGATGATAAAGCGGCACCCTTACGAGCGCGCTCCTGTTCCTGCGGCTCCATGCTATGTATACAGGAGCTTCATATCCGGGAACAAGCCTTTTATAAGAGTTGGTTGTCTGCGCAAAAATGGAGCATATTTCCTTAGCGTGCCTAAGAAGGCCCGCTATGTAATTTTCAGCGGTTTCCGATAGGAAATTCTCTCTATTTTTATCAAAAAACGCGTTTTTGCTTCCTGTGAAAAGCGATTGGTGCGTATGCATGCCCGAACCGTTAATGCCAAAAATAGGCTTGGGCATAAAT
>CAZFLU010000107.1:0-4340 GCA_964519195.1 uncultured Planctomycetia bacterium
GAGACTTTGAAATTCAATTGAGCGGACAACCCGTTGAACAGATAATCAGACCTACTGGCCTTCTCGACCCGCAAGTAGTTATACGCCCTCTCGAAGGTCAAGTCGATGACGTTATTGAGGAAATCAGACAGTGCGCAGATAACAACGAAAGAGTATTGGTCACAACTTTGACAAAGAAAAATGCAGAACGCCTCGCTGACTATCTATGTGACCTAGACCTCAGAGTCAAATATCTACATTCCGAAATAGACGCTATAGAGCGTGTTGAAATACTCCGGGACTTGAGGCTTAAAAAATTTGACTGCCTTGTGGGGATCAATCTTTTGCGCGAAGGGCTTGATCTTCCGGAGGTTTCGCTTATAGCTGTTCTGGACGCCGATAAGGAAGGTTTCTTGAGAAGCAGGACATCACTTATACAGGTGGCAGGAAGGGCGGCCAGGAACATTAACGGTACAGTGATATTATACGCCGATACTGTAACGGGCTCCATGGAGCGCATGATAAAGGAGACTAGTAGGCGCAGGAAGAAGCAGCTTGAGTTCAACGAAAAAAATAACATAAAGCCCGCCACTATAAAGAAAGCGATAAGGGAAGGCATAGAGTCATACCGTAAAGCAAAAGAACTTATCCGAGAGATCACGGGGGAAGATGAAACAGAACACGACTTTAATTCCGTTATCTCAGACCTTGAAAAAGACATGGAAGAAGCCGCGCGCAATCTTCAGTTCGAGAAAGCCATAGTGCTGCGCGACCAGATAAAACAACTTCAAGGGAAGGTCAGGAAATAGGAGGCGGAATGACCACTGAAGAAAAAATACTGAACCTGTTCAAAGGAAATAAAGATTCTTTTCTTTCGGGAGAAGAGGTAAGCCAATCGCTCGGCATATCCCGTCAGGCCCTCTGGAAACACATAGAAAAGCTTCGGGACGCAGGTTATGTAATAGAAGCCGTGCCGCATCTCGGTTACAAGCTGCGCCACGTTCCTGATAAAATGCTTGTGCAGGAGATAAAATGGCGCCTTAAGACAAAAATAATAGGTAAAGAAATATATTTCTATGAAAGCGTGGGCTCCACCAATAATATCGCCTATAAGCTTGCCCAGGAGGGCGCGGAAGAAGGCGCTATAGTGATAGCTGATGAGCAGACAAAAGGAAAGGGAAGGCTCGGCCGCAAATGGGTGTCGCCTCCTGATAGCGGAGTTTATCTTTCATTTATATTAAGGCCCGATATCGTGCCTAACGAAGTGCAGGAAGTAACGCTTGTTACGGCTCTCGGAGCCGTAAAAGCTATACGAAATTTCGCGGGAATGAACGCGCTTATTAAGTGGCCAAATGATATAATAATATCCGATAAGAAAGCCGGGGGAATACTTACCGAGCTTAAAGCCGAAATGGACAAGGTAGAGTTTGTTGTAATAGGTATAGGCATTAACATTAACACCCCGGAGAAATTTTTACCCGAAGGCGCCACTTCAGTAAAAAATGAAAGCAAGGCCAGTGTTGATTTTTCAAGGGTTGAATTCACCAGGGAACTTCTTGAAGGGGTCGAAAGAGAGTACATAAAATTCAAAAATAATGGTTTTGAACCCACAAGAAGCGAGTTCAAAGGATATTCGTGCACGCTTGGCCGTGAAGTGAGCGTAACCGGGAGCGCAGGGAAAAAAATACACGGAAAAGCCGTAGATATAGATAAAGACGGCGCGCTTATTATTAAAACAACAACCGGCGCGCAGGAAAGAATATTAAGCGGCGACGTTACGCTTGTGAGGTAAACGATGATACTAGCGGTAGACATAGGAAATACAAATGTAAATGTCGCTCTTATGGGCCGGGGAGGAAAAGTGATCAGGAGAGCGCGCTTTTCTTCACGCGGCATGGCTCTAGAAAGTTTTAGAAAAAAATTAAAATATAAAGGCGTTGAAGCGATCTATATAGTTTCTGTTGTGCCTGAAATGACTTTATCGATAAAAAGGGCATTAAAGAACATTTTTTCGCAGGCCCGTATATATATAATAGGAAGGGACATAAAAGTTCCTTTAAGGTCCCTTTATAACAGGAAAGAGATAGGCCAGGACAGGCTTATAACGGCTTTTGCCGCAAAGACGCTTTACGGAAAGCCTGTTCTTGTCATAGACTTCGGGACAGCAGTTACTTTTGACGCTGTATCCGCTGATGGCAAATATTTAGGCGGGCTTATTCTTCCGGGTATTAAAATGTCTCTCGAATCACTTTACAAAGGCACCGCGATGCTGCCTAAAATACACCTCAAGGGAGTAAAAAAATTTATTGGCAAGGATACGACCTCAAGCATTCAGGCAGGCATGGTTTTTGGCTATGGGGCGATATGCGAGAGCTTTATAAATAAATTCAAGAAAAAATTCAAAAATCTTAAAGTAATAGCAACGGGAGGAGACGCCGGGCTTATAAAAAAGTACGCGCCGCATATAAATCTAATAGATATGGACCTTTCTTTAAAAGGCCTCTATCTTTTAGCTCTAAAAAAATATTAAAAAAAACTTGACAAAATACGATAATTTCGTATAATTTACAATTTGTTAGCACTCTATAAAATGGAGTGCTAAGTTTTCCAGCATCAAAAAACTATTTCGCAAAAGGAGGAAAAGCATGAAAATTAAACCACTTGGAGACAGGATCGTGGTTGAGGTCCTGGAAGCAAAAGAAAAGACAAAGGGCGGTATCGTGCTGCCTGACACTGCCAAAGAAAAGCCGCAGGAAGCAAAAGTAGTTGCCGTTGGAAAAGGAAAAGTCTCTGACGAAGGTAAGCTCATACCGATGGAAGTTAAGGTGGGGGACGTGATACTTTTCGGAAAATATTCCGGCACCGAAATAACAGTGGATGACAAAGAATATCTTATATTAAAAGAAGAAGACGTGGTCGCGATAGTAAAATAATGTCGGAATAGTCCCTCGCCCAGTAGGGTTCGGGACAATTTTTCTGACGAAAAATTGGAGGACGAAAATGGCAAAACAGTTATTATTTAGCGAAGAAGGCCGACGCGCCATATTAAGAGGCGTAGAGCAGCTTAGCCGGGCCGTAAAAGTCACATTGGGCCCAAAGGGCAGGAACGTAGTGCTTGATAAGAAATTCGGTTCACCTACGGTCACAAAAGACGGCGTGACCGTTGCGAAAGAGATCGAACTAAAAGACCCTTATGAGAACATGGGCGCTCAAATGGTGAAGGAAGTCGCGGAAAAGACCTCTGATAACGCAGGGGACGGTACAACAACGGCCACAATTCTGGGAGAGGCCATTTTTAGGGAAGGTCTTAAGAACGTAACCGCCGGCGCGAATCCCATGGCTCTTAAAAGAGGTATCGATAAAGCGGTTGCGGTTGTCGTGGAAGAGCTGAAAAAACTTTCCAAAAAAGTGAAAGATAAAAAAGAGATATCACAGGTTGCCACGATAGCGGCCAACAATGATCTGGTCATAGGCAATCAGATAGCGGAAGCCATGGAAAAAGTAGGAAAAGACGGGGTCATAACCGTTGAGGAAGCAAAATCCATTGAAACAACGATGGATGTTGTTGAGGGCATGCAATTCGATCAAGGTTATCTCTCGCCGTACTTTGTGACTGACACGGATAGAATGGAAGCCGTCCTTGAGAAGCCGTACATTCTTATCCACGAAAAGAAGATCTCTAACATGCGCGAGATACTTCCTTTGTTAGAACAGATCGCTAAAACAGGAAAACCGCTTCTTATAATATCAGAAGAAACAGAAGGCGAAGCGCTCGCGACGCTTGTTGTTAACAAGATACGCGGAACTTTCTCATGTTGCGCCGTGAAGGCTCCCGGCTATGGCGATAGAAGAAAAGCAATGCTTGAAGACATCGCGGTTCTTACAGGCGGAAAAGCGATAACGGAGGACCTGGGCATAAAGCTTGAAAAGGTCACGCTTCAGGACTTAGGGCAAGCCAAGAGAGTAACTGCTGATAAAGAGAACACAACTATCGTTGAAGGCGCCGGAAAGCAAGCGGACATAAACGGAAGAATATCACAGATAAAAAGACAGGTAGAGGAAAGCGATTCCGATTATGATAAAGAAAAACTTCAGGAACGCCTCGCAAAGCTTTCAGGCGGAGTAGCTGTTATAAACGTAGGGGCAGCCACTGAAACCGAAATGAAAGAAAGAAAAGCGAGAGTTGAGGACGCGCTTCACGCGACAAGGGCAGCTGTTGAGGAAGGGATCGTTCCCGGAGGCGGAGTGGCGCTGCTTCGATGCAAGAAAATACTGGATGACCTTAAGCTTAAAGGCGACGAGGCCATAGGTGTTTCAATAGTTAAAAGAGTGCTGGAAGAACCTGTCCGCCAAATAGCAGA
>CAZFLU010000108.1:0-4278 GCA_964519195.1 uncultured Planctomycetia bacterium
GTTCAGAATTACGAACATGTAGGAATATTGGCCTTTTCCCTGGGGGCGGCGTCCGCCATCAACGCTGCGTCCCGCAGAGACGACGTGGACAGCATGGCGCTAATAAGCACGCCGTCAAAATTTGAGGGCATAAATTTTCATTTCTGGGAAGAGGGAATGATGGCCGACCTGAAAGACAACATAGACAGCAACTGGGACGGCAAGGGCGCGAGGACCACGCATATCTTTACCCCGAAAGAAAAGCCCGTCAATGCAATAACTGCCGTGAAAGAGACCCCGATCCTTTTTATTCACGGAAGCAAGGACTGGATAATCAAAGACTATCATTCTCAAGAGCTTTATGACGCCGCGCCGGGATACAAAAAGATAGAGATAATAGAAGGCGGTTTCCACGCCGAAAGGCTTGTTCAATTCCATACCGATAAAATGAGCAAACTGATCCTCGACTGGTTCCGCGAAACCCTCAATCAGCCGGAATGATTAACTTGTTGCACCTGTCTTTACTATCAAGGATGTCGGACAATATTACTTTTTAATCCCTCGGCCTTTAGGCCGGGGAACTCCACTAGATCCGCATTTGGCGCACTCTTTTACCAGGTCGGGATTTGCTTCTCCGCATTTTCTGCATACCCAATACCCGGGAGCCGCGTTCTTGATACGATCTCGCATTTTTAAATATGGGACAACGGTATAATTAGCGATAAATCCGGCTACAATAAGCAGAAATATAAAGAAAGCGTTTTTCGCGAAGTCAGGTATAAAAGTAGGAGGTTTGACGCGGGCAAGGTCAATATCATATCTTGCGAGATGATGTTCAATACGCCGCGATGACTCTGCATAATTATCAATAGAACCTACATTTAAAGCGCGGATCAACGAAGCGGAGATCGGATAATGGCCTGACTCCAGAATTCTTAATTTATCCAGATATCCTTTGTAAAAACGGGCCGCTTTACGCGTATCACCTATTCCTTCAAGCGCGAGGGCTATCAGAAAATCCGTTCCGTAATATTCCGGCCACACGCGGCGCGCCTTATATAAATTATTGAGAGCTGCGCGGTAATCTTCGATAGACAGGGCATATACGCCGCCGGTAAAATGTTCAGTAAATACCTTGATATCCTTTCTCGCTCCGGGGTCGGCTGTAAAGGCAGCCAAAAGCTCGGCGCTGACATAAAACCTTTCGGCGGTAAAGAATTTTTTCTGCGTGTACGCGTCCTGCCCGGGCGAGGAAATAGATGCGCATAGAAAAGCCGCAAAAACAAGGACGCATGCCGCGATACGGATTTTATTCATGTATCTATTATGTAGAATAGAGGCGCGTAAGTCAATTAAATTTGACGCGTAAGGTTTCCTGGCAACCGGGAACACGACATTTAAGATTTAATGATCATTATCAAAAATTCTTTCCAAGGCTTCAATTTGGGAGTATAATTAAAAAGAAACAAGGACATGCCATGAAATTCAGCGTAAACATGAACAAAGAAAAAGATTTAAAAGCGAAGATGGAGTTTTTTGGGATAAAAGAAACGGATATAGAGGAGAAATTCATACGCGCAAGCAAGGCAGGCGGACAAAAGGTGAACAAAACATCCTCCTGCGTTTACCTTAAATACAAACCCTTGGGCATCGAAGTCAAGTGCCAAAAAGAGCGTTCCCAGGTTTTGAACCGGTTTCTTGCAAGAAGAATACTTGTTAATAAGATAGAATCTCTTGTTTTAGGCAAAAAGTCAGAAGAGCGAAAGAGAATAGAAAAGATACGCCGCCAAAAAAGGAAGCGCTCGAGTAGAGCCAAAGAGAAAATGCTAAGGGATAAAAAATTGCGCTCTCAAAAGAAAAAACTGCGTCAGCTTCCGGATGTAGAATAATTATATAAATAGAAAAGATGCAATAAATCCTGTTTAAGGGTATAATGAGGGCTCTTAAAACAGGAGAGAACATACCGATATGGCAAATCAAAAACGAAGAAAAGATGTGCGGAACGTGGCTA
This sequence comes from uncultured Planctomycetia bacterium, assembly GCA_964519195.1. Lineage (GTDB taxonomy): Bacteria > Omnitrophota > Gorgyraeia > JABMRN01 > RBG-13-46-9 > CAZFLU01. The sequence continues at coordinate 1,991 of CAZFLU010000108.1, forward strand.
TCATAGCGCACGTTGACCACGGCAAGACCACCCTCATAGACGCGCTTTTAAAATATACAGGCGCTTATAAATTTGAAGAGGGCGAAACTGCCATAATGGACTCAAACCCTCTTGAAAAGGAAAGAGGCATCACGATACTTTCTAAGAACGCGTCTTTACAATATAAGGGCGTTCAGTTCAACCTTGTTGACACTCCGGGACACGCTGATTTTGGCAGCGAAGTAGAGCGTATTCTTAAGATGGTAGACGGAGTGCTTTTACTTGTTGACGCTTTTGAAGGACCCATGCCGCAGACCAAGTTTGTTCTTAAAAAGTCACTGGAGCTGCATTTAAAGCCAATACTTGTGATAAATAAACTTGACCGGACCCACGCCCGCCCGGATGAGGTGGCGAACATGACATTCGATCTTTTCTGTGAACTGAACGCCTCGGACGAACAGCTTGATTTCCCTATAGTTTACGCATCCGGTAAAGACGGTTACGCGGTACTTGACCTTGATGACCCGAGAGAATCCATAAAACCTCTTTTGGAAACAATACTTCACAGGGTTTTACCGCCCATAGCCGATCCGGACCTGCCTTTTCAAATGCTGGTTACAATGCTTGATTATGATTCATACGTGGGCAGGATAGCTATAGGCAGGATATTTCACGGGAACATTCGTGTAGGCGAGGCTGTCGCGCTTGTCAAGCGTGACGGAACCATCCTAAAAGGTAAAGCGACCAAGATAATGAAATATCGCGGACTTGCCCGGATAGAAGCTAACGAAGCCATAGCAGGAGATATAATATTGATAGCCGGCATAGAGGATGTTGAGGTTGGAGATACGCTTGCGCACATTGACGCGCCGAAGGCCCTGCCTACTATTAAAATAGATGAGCCTACTATATCCATGAATTTTTCCCATAATACGAGCCCTCTTACAGGTAAGGACGGAGGCAGGTTCCTGACTTCGCGCCATATGCGGGAGAGGCTTACGCATGAAGCAATGATAAACGTTGGCATCAAGGTAGAGGACGTGCCGGGGACAGAACGGCTTAAAGTGTCAGGGCGGGGCGAACTGCATTTAGCCATTCTTATCGAAACAATGCGGCGCGAAGGATATGAAATGGAAGTATCAAGGCCGCAGGTGATATTAAAAAAAATGGGCGGGCAAACGCTTGAGCCTGTTGAAGAAGTAGTTATAGAGGTGGAGAGCGGATACCAGGGCGTTGTAATGCAGGCGCTCGGAGAGCGCAAGGCAAAAATGCGCGACATGAAAACGACATTTTCAGGGACTAACCGCATGGAGTTCATTATAGCGACCAGAGCCTTAATAGGCTTTAGGAGCGATTTTCTGATGATGACTCGGGGAAGCGGAATAATGTATCAGAATTTTCTTGAATATCAAAAATATAAAGGGGAACTGCCCGGCCGTCAAAGCGGGGTCATGGTTTCGCACGGACAAGGCGAGGCAGTAGCATACGCGCTTTACAACTTACAACCAAGAGGAGAAATTTTTGTAAGGCCCGGAGACATGCTGTATGAGGGCATGATAGTCGGCGTTAATAATAAAGGCGTGGACCTTGTTGTAAACGCCTTGCGCGGGAAGAAACTCACTAACATGCGTGCCTCGGGAAGCGATGAGGCAATAGTATTAATACCACCGCGGGAAATGACGCTTGAGTTTGCCTTGGAGTTCATCGAAGATGATGAGCTTGTGGAAATAACGCCCAAGAATATAAGGCTGCGGAAACTTCATTTAAAAGAAGTGGACAGGAAGAGGGAGAGCAAGAAGAGCCGTTAGCATTTAGTATAGGCAAAAACCACCGCCACAATACCCTTTTTAGCGCTGAAAAACCTTCCCGAAATTTAAATTTAAAGGTATAATTTATAAATGATCCTTGAAGAAGACAAGGCGGTATATGACATTTATTGAATTAGTAAAGAAAAGATCCAGCGTAAGAAAATATTCCAAAAAGCCCGTTTCCCGCGAAGCAATAGAAAAATGCCTTGAAGCGGCCAGGCTTTCGCCATCCGCGTGCAATTCCCAGCCATGGAAATTCATAGTAGTTGATAATTCAGAGCTAAAGAACAAACTTGCCGAGGCAGCTTTTAGCGGTATCTATTCCATGAACGCTTTCGCTAAAGAAGCGCCTGTTTTGATAGTAGTAACAAGAGAAAAGTCCAGCGCCGCTGCCACAGCGGGCGGATTTTTTAGAGGAATTCAGTATAACCTGATAGATATAGGCATAGCTTGCGAACATTTTGTTCTTCAGGCGGCAGAAGAGGGCATCGGAACATGCTG
>CAZFLU010000109.1:0-4255 GCA_964519195.1 uncultured Planctomycetia bacterium
ATCTCATTGCCGGCAAAACTGCCCTTAACAAAATAAGCTTTCTGATAAGTATAATTGGCAAAAAGGTCTATTATATCAAAAAGGAATACATGCCCCCCAAGTTCGACTCCTTGGTGGATCGTGTGTTCATATGTATCATTTATTAATGTTACGGGGTTGAAAAAAAGCTCGTCTTTTATGTCCATCAAGAAGAAATTCGCGTCAAAATGGAAGTATTTTGTGCTTCTTTCTTTTATCCCCGCCTCGAAATTCAAGCCGGTCTGGGGTTTTAAAGAAAGGTTTAGGCCTCCTCCCTGAAGCCCCCAGAATTCCCAGAGGGCGCTATACCACTCGTCAACAGCCGGGAAGCGGAAGGACCTGGAAAAATTCGTATACGCGCTGGATGAGGGATTATATTTATAGGTTATTCCGGCTTCATAGGCGTATTCGAACGGATGTTTTGTTTCGAGAGCTGTTAACACTGCCTGCTGGTCAAATCTGTAATACGCCCATTCTCCCCTGAAACCTGTATTAATTAAGAGCGAGCTTACCGGTTCTATCGTATCAGTGGCGTAAAGGCCAAGGCTTTCCTTTTCTATGATTATCATGTCTTTTGTGGCCGCGGGGTCCCCGCTTAAGATCTCGTCTTTGTGATTATAATAATCAACGCCCGCTATCATGCGGTTATCCACTCCGAAAGCGCTAAGGTTAAAAGCAAGTTTAGGGGTTACGCCAAAAGTTTTTATATGATTGGTTATTTCAGTATCTCCCCAGGTTGAGTGAAATATCGCGTTCGTCCTCCTTCCCCTTCCGAGGACTTCTCCCGAAAGAGAAACATCTCCCAAGATATCACCCGCGCCGAAATTATAAGTTAGATCCGGCCCGGCCATGAAATAGAAGTCCTCTGTTTTGGCCCTGTCATCCGGAAAGGCGCTTCCCCTGCGTCCGGCGATGTTCAGGTTCTGATCTGTCAGGCCTCCGGGAAGCCCGTAATAATCCTTATGATATCCCGCGTAGGCACGGAGCTTAAAGTAGTCCGTTGGTTTTACTGTTATGTTGCCGTTATAATCATAGGTTTCAAGATTATTATTTATCCTGTAGCCGTTATCGGTCGAGTATGAAATAAGGCCGTAATAATCCATAAAATCACTGCCGCCTTCGAAGGTGCCCTTGAAAGAATTGTATTTATAAGAGCCTGTTTTATACTCAAGCCCTAAAGTTGGTTCTTTTCCCGCGCCGGTTTTTGTAATTATATTTACAACACCGCCTGTCGCGTTATCGCCATAAAGGACGCTTTGAGCGCCTTTTAACACTTCTATCCTTTCTATGCTTTCGATATCGATTTGAGCCCAGTCAGCTCCGGTTATGTCAACCTGGTTCGTGCGCCTTCCGTCAACGAGCACGAGTACGTTCGAAACCGCGGCTTCCCCGAATCCGCGGATATCAACCTGCACTGACTTTCCGTTACCGATGTAGTCTCTCACAACCACTCCGGAAATACTTTTTAAAAGGTCCGGCACGTAACGCGCGTGCGCAAGCCCTACTTCCTCCTGGCCGATCACTGTGATATCTTTACTGGTATTTACAGAAGGTTCCTCATATCTTGAGGCAGTGACGACGATCGGGTCAAGCCTGTGGGGTGAAGCGTCTTTCTCGTTCTCATCCTCCCCCCCGTAACATAAGCCGGTAATAAACGTTAATGCGACTAAAGCTAAAAATATTTTTTTCATTTTATTCTCCGTTAAAATAGAAACCCCGCCTATCAAAAAAAGATTTTCTCTTTTTGATAGACGGGGTTACACCCTGATTTAACCGCTCCTTGACCATCGCAGGTAAAGAGCGGCATGAACTCCGCTAATATATGATGTTCTTCGACATCGTTATCTTGTAGGCAGGTCTTCTGACTTTCCTTCTTTTTCCGCGCCTTCCCATCCCTTTCTCGGGATAGTGGCGTAAAACTTGCGGAAAAAGTTCCTTCTTCTGAAGGCTGGATCACAGCGGCGGGACCGTGCCTGATTTTGACAGGCTTCCCTTTTAAGCCGTATCGGCGCCTACAATGTTTATTTTTTTAAAGAGCAAGAGCATACTATCACAACGCGAAAAATGTGTCAAATATTTTTTAACAATATTTTTTAAATAACGTTGCCTCTCTACCGCCTCCGTTCCCGGAACGGAGGTGCCGCTTTATCCTATATTCCGTTCCGGGAACGGAGGCGGTAGGGCCGGCATAGATATTAAAACTCTATCCCTAATCGCGCTCTTATGCCTTTTTTAAAAGGATGTTTTTTTTCTTTCATCTCTGTTACGAGGTCAGCGATCTTGATAATGCTTTCAGGGCAGTAACGGCCTGTCATAACAAGCTCGAGAGACGCGGGTTTTTCTTTGGCAAGCGATATAACGTCCTCTTCGCTTATCAGGCCGAGCTTCAGCGCTACATTTACTTCATCCAGTATCACGATATTGAATTTTCCGGATTTTATGACCTTTTTTAATTTGTTAAGCCCTTTTTCGGCTGACAGCATGTCTTTTTTTGCCGGTTTTCCTTTTATAAAGCACCCTCTTCCGCACTGCTCAACTTTGATCCCTTTCAGCCCGGAAAGCGCTTTTATCTCGCTGTAGCGCATACCTTTTATGAACTGCATCATATATACGCGAAGCCCGGCGCCTGCCGCCCTCACGGCAAGGCCAATGGCGGCAGTTGTCTTCCCTTTTCCGTTCCCTGTATAGATTTGAATAAGCCCTTTTTTAAATCTCATAGAGTTATTTTGGGATAACACCCTTCCCGGCAACGCACAAACCTGATACGATAATCCCGGCTAGGATGATCCCCGTAAATATTGCCAATACTGCGTAACGAAATTTGATCTTAAAAAGCGTTGCCGCGACGCATCCTGTCCACGCGCCGGTGATCGGTAATGGTATCGCGACAAATAATATAAGGCCCAAGGCCTCAAATTTTTCCACAAGCGAAGCCTTTTTTTTTGTCCGCTCAAAAAGCCAGTTAAAAAAACGTTCAAAAACAGGAAGGCGGCGCAAAAAGTCTGAAATCGGCTGGAGAAAGAATAAAAGCGGAATAACAGGCAGGAAATTCCCGAGCACGGAAATTATATAGCTTTTTAGAGGAGAAAACCCCATCTTGAACATTGCAAGAGGTATGGCGCCGCGCAGTTCCGATATAGGCAGGGCGGCAGCTACCAATACTGCCAATTCCTTGCTAAGAAGCGCTATGCGCTCGAAAAATAACTGTATCAATGTTTCCACCCTTTCTTTCCGATAAGCGGAACGAACGTGCACCCTCCGAATTCTTCCGTTTTTACACCTGAATCTGTTTTGGTCATGCGCACAAGCGTCTGCAAGAACGCTTCCCCTACAGGCATAAGGAGCCTTCCTCCTATTTTTAGCTGTTCCGCATAGGCTTCGGGCACATCAGGGGCCGCGGCTGTTACCATTATCGCGTCATAAGGAGCGTTTTCAGGCCAGCCAAGCGTTCCATCGCCTGTTTTTATCTCAAAGTTTTTGAAGTTCATTTTCTTAAGGGTTTCCCCCGCCTTAAGCGCGAGATCAGGAAAGCGCTCAATCGAATATACTTTTTTTGAAAGGACCGAGAGTATGGCAAGCTGATACCCGCTTCCGGTCCCTATCTCAAGAACTGTGTCGTTTCCGTTAAGTTCAAGAAGCTCGGTCATGAGAGCCACCATGTAAGGCTGCGAGATGGTCTGCCCTTCTCCTATAGGCAGAGGATGGTCCGCGTAAGCGCTTTCAATGAGGTTTTCAGGTACGAAAAGATGCCTTTCCACTTTCATGAAAGCATCAAGCACCTTCCTGTCAGATATGCCGCGAGAGGCAAGCTGCGTTTCTACCATGATCTTGCGTTGCGTTTTAAGGTCGGGCTTCATGAGAAAAACACCTTAACAAGGAACCGGATAAACCTGAAACTATCAACCAGCGGATTTATGTTGCTGGATTCGTTTTTATAGATAGTATCTATCGGCACGGACGTTATTTTAAATTTTTTTCCGGAGGCCTTTATAAGCATTTCGGAATCCATTTCAAAATTATTGGACTCAAGACAAAGCTCCTCTATAACGCGGCGCCGAAGGAGCCTGAATCCGCATTGCGTATCCGGGATATGCCGGCCGCATATAAGCGATAAAATAGAGGACATGACCTTGTTCGTGTAAAGCCGGAGCCTCGGCATGTTCTTTACATGCCCCATGCGGTTACCTACTATGATATCCGCGCCCTCTTGCTCCGCCTTATCCAAAAAAGTTCCTAT
>CAZFLU010000110.1:0-3152 GCA_964519195.1 uncultured Planctomycetia bacterium
AAACAGAGCAGGTTCCGATCATTCCTCCGCTTAAGGTGTTGGACCACAAAACCATTAACAAGAGGTTCGGATGGTGGTCAGCAGTCGTTCTTCTTGAAAGTTACGGTAGAAAACAGGTGTGTTTCTACCTGTGGCAGAAGAGAGAGGACAAGTGGAAGAGAAAGCAAAAATTTGCCGTTCATTCACAAGAGGACTGGGAGCTCATTACGGATGCCGTGACCGGAATGATAGAGCAGCTCACTTAAGATGTGAAGACCCTGATCATATACTCGGAAACGTATCTCGTGGATATTGGAGCGCATGTTTTTCCAACGTCCAAATATAAGAGAATACGGGAAAGGCTATTAAAAGATATAAGCCTTGTTAACCGTATAGAATTTAAGGAGCCGGCGCCGGCAACTTACGATGACGCGCTAAGGGTCCATACAAGAGAATACATGGAAAAACTGACGCGCGGGAAACTCTCGTATGAAGAGATCCTTATCCTGGAATTGCCTTATTCAAAGGAACTAATAAAAAGCTCGTTTCTTTGTTGCGGGGGCACTATCCTGGCAGCGCGGGTGGCGCTTGCCGACGGCGTTGGCATTCACCTTGGCGGAGGTTTTCACCATGCTTTCGCCGATCACGGCGAAGGTTTTTGCGTGCTTAACGATATAGCCGTGGCGCTCAAAAAACTGATAAGCGAGAAGAAGGTCAAAAAAGCTCTCGTAATAGATTGCGACCTGCATCAGGGTAATGGCACAGCGAGTATTTTCGCGAATGATAAAAACGTATTTACATTTTCAATACATCAGGAAAATAATTATCCTTTTTATAAACCTAAAAGCAACATGGATATAGGGCTTCCGGATAGGGCAAAGGATAAAGAGTACATAGATAAGCTTGAGGAGAACATACCGAAGATAATCTCAAGCTTCAGGCCTGAAATTATTTTATATGTAGCGGGCGCCGATCCCTACGAGCATGACAAGATAGGGAACCTTGCGGTTACCAAGAGGGGCCTTCTGGACCGGGACGAATTCATATATTCGCAGGCCATAAACTATCAGATCCCGCTTGGCGTTGTTCTGGCAGGCGGATATGCCGAAAAAGAGGAGGACACCGTGGATATACATTTTAACACTATAAAGAGCGCGGTTAACGCGTTTAACAGGAAATAGGCCATGATGGAATTCTTACCTTACGTATTGCTTTTTAACGCGCTAGCTACGATTATAGCCGGAAGCGGCGTTTACCTTCTGGACAGAAAAAGAAAGCAGAATACCATATGGCTAATTTACAATATCATTTTCAGCATATGGAATTTCAGTGTGTACAAAGCTCTTATATCCGAGGGCTCTGATCTTGTTTCGTACTGGGTGCGCGTTTCATACGGGGCCTTATTTTTTATCGTGCCGCTTTTTTTACATTTCCTATCACTCTATTCGGACAGAGCCGTATTCAAAAAACGCGTTCTTAACAGTATCCATATCGTTTTCCTTTTATTGTTCGTTTTTTTCATTGCTTTTCCGCAGGAAGTAATAAAGAGCGTATCAGGCGATTCGTTCCTAAGGTACGGTACGGGCGTTACCCCGGCATTTAACATTTTCACGGTTATCTTTGTAGGCTTTGTTTTTTGCGGGTTTTATTATCTTTTGCGGACAGGTAAGAGTTATCTTAGGTTCAAGAGAAATCAGAGAATTTGGCTTTTTACAGGAATGCTTTTTGGGCTAGGCGCGCCTTTTAATTTTCTTCTTTATCCGTATGGTTTTTCAGGATTTCCTTTCGGCGCTTTTTTTGTTTTACCGTATCTAGCCATCTCTTCGTATATCATACTTAAATATTATGTATTAGAAGCCGAAACTGTTTTAAATAAAGGCGTTGTTCTTTCATATTTTCTGCTTATTGTTATCGGAACGCACGCGGGAATTTTATATCTCTTGCAGAGCCTTACGGAGTTTTCCTACTTCAACGCTTCTATTTTATCCGGCTGCGCTATTCTAACAGCGTTTCTTGTAATTGTGCATTATACCGGAATTAATAAACTTAGTCGCGCGACTGACCGAATGATCTATGGCAAAAAAATAAGCTATTACAGGTTCCTGGAGGAATTTCAGGATCTTAAGCAAAAGACAGTAAACCTTAATGACCTGACAGGATACATACTTGACTCCATAATTGACATAATAGGTATCGAAAGCGCTACGGTCTATCTTTACAATGAAAGAAAAGCCGATTTTGAGCTTATAGCCGGAAAAGGCATAGCCGGCATGAGCCCTTCTTTACGTTCAGGCATACCCGCCACGAGCCCATTCATTAAATTCTTAAGAGAAGGGAATATCTATGTCGCGGGAGAAAAAGAAGATTTTAAAGAAGATTATGACATGGATAAAATAAAGGAAGCCCTGAATATAATAAAGGCCCAGGTATCGATACCGCTCTATTACAGCCTTCCTATTTATTACAGCCGGGATATAATCGGTTTTCTTAACCTGGGTAGAAAAAAAGAGGATATCGCTTATACCAAAGAGGACATAGATATCCTTAACGCTTTCGGAAGGGAAATAAGCGCGGCCATTGACAGCGCAAGGCTTTATTCAAGAGCGATCGAAGATGACCTCACGGGCCTTTACAGGCTCGGATACTTTAACAAAAGGATATATGAAGAAATAGAAAGAGCCGCGCGCTACGATAGGCCGTTCTCGATCCTCATGATAGACGTTGATGATTTTAAAGAGATAAATGATAGCCTTGGCCACCAGGCAGGTGATGTAGTGTTAAGACGGATCGCGCATGAAATAAAAGCGAACATCCGAAAAGTGGATATCGCGGCCCGTTACGGCGGGGAAGAATTTAGCATAATAATGCCGGAAACTAACCTGGAAAGGGCCGCGGCCGCGGCAGAACGGCTTCGTTCCGGGATAGAAGGGCTGTTCAGGAAAAGCGCCGGCAATTATAAAGTCACTATAAGCATAGGCGTCGCTCTATATAAAAAAGGCATGCGAAGATACGAGCTCGTAAAAGCCGCTGACGACGCGCTATATAAAGCAAAACGCGCGGGTAAGAACAGGGTAGAGGCGTAAGGTGAAAAGTTCCCTCGAAATGTCAAATCCCTGCCTGCCGGCAGGCTCCCATAGGTCGGATTTGCAACATTTCTCGGGATGAATTTCCAC
>CAZFLU010000110.1:3162-4251 GCA_964519195.1 uncultured Planctomycetia bacterium
AACTAAATATTTACGCTGAAAATTTTTGTGTTATAATATTAGCGAATTTTCGCAGTGGGGCAGTAGCTCAGCTGGGAGAGCACCACGTTCGCAACGTGGGGGTCGTGGGTTCGAATCCCATCTGCTCCACCAAGATCCACCGGACCTCCTCCTTTCCCGGAACGGAGGAGGTTTACTCTGAATTAGAAAGGCGATAATCTTGAAATACATTATTGTATACATTACAGCTAAAGACAAAAAAGAAGCGCGCGTGATAGGGGAGGCGCTTGTAAAGGCGAGGCTTGCCGCGTGCGTGAACATAATAGGCAGGATCGATTCCATTTACCGCTGGAAAGGTAAAATAGAACGTGGAAAAGAAATTCTTTTTATAGCGAAAACGAAAAAGGGACTTCTGAAAAAAGTTGAACGAAAAGTAAGGGCCCTTCATAGCTACCGGTCTCCGTGCGTTCTGTCCATACCCATCACAGGAGGAAGCGCGGAATACCTTAAATGGCTACATGAAGAAACGGCATAGGAAATAATAAAATGCTTACCCCGGAACAAAAGAGCAAGATCCTTAAACTGGCAAGAGACTCTATATTGCATTACCTGAAAAACGGGAAGAGGCTTTCCGCGAAAGAAACCGACCCCGCGCTTACCGGGGAGATGGGGGCATTTGTAACGCTGCGTAAAAACGGCCACCTTAGAGGGTGCATAGGTAACATAGTCGGAAAGCAGCCTTTTTATCTTTCCGTGAGCGAGATGGCGGTAGAAGCCGCTACGTCGGACCCGCGATTTAACGCGGTGACCGAAAACGAAATGGGCGAAATAGACATAGAGGTTTCCGCGCTGTCGCCGCTTGAGAAAATAGATAGCCCCGGAAAAATACAAATGCGAAAACACGGGGTTCTGGTGAGTAATGGGCCGGACAGCGGCGTGTATCTTCCGCAGGTGGCGGATGATCGAGAAGTCGTAGGTCATCGGCTCGTCTCCCTGGCGATGCGGCGTCGTTGGAGATATGAACGCAGCGAAAGGTTCACCTTCCGGAGGCTATGGCCCTGCGAACCGCCGGCATAGAGCGGCGTAGGCACAGCCGGCCGGGCATGCCTC